>DAHWQF010000109.1 GCA_027334785.1 Acidimicrobiaceae bacterium | reverse complement strand
GAGGCGGGACGGAGGGCGCCTTCGGCCAACAACCGCCAATGGCGCGATTTCGTCGTGTCCACCGACCAGGAGCAGCTCCACGAGCTTGCCAAAGCATGGCAGGGAGCGGGTCACGTAGCGACTTCCGCGGTAACCGTCACGGTCGTCCTGCCGAACGATGGTGATGAGCGCTCGCGAGAGTTGGACTTATTCGACGCTGGCCAGGCGGTTGCCCAGATGATGCTCGCCGCCGCAGACTTGGGCATCGGGAGCGGGCATGCTTCGACGGGCGACAAGGCCGCCGTGCGCCGGGTGCTCCGCCTGCCCGAGGACCGCGACCCGGCCTACTTCGTGGCCTTCGGCTACCCGGCTGACCGGCCCCTCCGGCCCCTCCAGCACCCCAACCGTCGGCCCTTCGAGGAGGTCGTCCACTTCGACCACTGGTAACCCCGAAGGCGCCCGGGAGGCGCGGGAGGCGGCCGGCGGCCCGGCGGCGCCGGTGCCTCAATGCTTGAGGGAATGACACGGCTCGGGCGCTTTGGTCAGGTAGGGGAGAGCTGGCGAGCCATCGTCGCCGCGCCGGCGCACGCTGACCAGTCGTCCAGTGCGGCCAGCCGCAAGTCGGCTACGGCATGGAACGGTCTCGCCTGCTTGGCGATCTCTTCCCTCAAAGGGACCAAAAGCTTGTCGCCGGCACGGGCTAATCCGCCACCAACCACGATCGTCGCGGGGTCGAGCAGCGTCATGGCCGTGATAAGGCCAGTGGCAAGCGCACCTACGCACTCGCGCCAAACCTTGAGGGCGCCTGCGTGGTCAGACATCACGAGGTCGAGGATCTTGTGGGCCGTAGCTCGCTCCTCGTACAGTTCGTACCAGCGAGCCTCGAGCGCCATTGCTGACACTATTGTCTGTAGGCACCCCCGCGCCCCGCAGGTGCACTGCCTGCCGTCGAGGTCCACCCTCACATGGCCAAGTTCGCCGGCCTGTCCATGGGAACCGGCCACGACCTGGCCTGACTGCACGATCGCCCCTCCGACGCCGGTCCCGAGTGAGACGTACAAATAGTCCTGTCTGCCCCGTGCGGCACCAGAGCGGCCCTCGCCTAACGCCCCGGCATGAGCGTCGTTTACCACCACCACCGGGATGCCCAGGCGCTCTTCTATGTAGGCTCGTACCGGGGCAGCCGACCAGCCGAGGTTGACTGCCGTAACGCGGCCGGCCGGATCGACCGCTCCGCACACGGCCACGCCGGCAGCGCTCAACGGGGCGCTACCTCGCTCCGCCGCCATTTGCGCTGCGACGTCGGCGACGTGTTGGAGCACTAGGTCAGGGCCGGCTTCGCGGCCTGTCGGTTGGCGAAATTCACGGAGTCGCCGATCGTCTGGGCCGACCAGGGCACCCTTTATCCAAGACGCCCCCACGTCGAGGACGAGCACAGCGGTCCCGGTCGCACCGTCAAGGTCTGCCCTCGCGTCGGAGGCGGGCCCCGTGTAGTTGTCTGTCACTTGACGCCCAACTCACCGACCTTGTCGAGGACAAGTGCAGCGGCGCCCAAAAGGCCTGCATCGGGCCCTGCCTTGGTCTGGGTAATGACTGCCGAGCGACTGGCCACCGGAAAGCAGAGCTCATAGATGGCAGCGTTGATCGCCACCACGAGAGGGCTGGCATTGGCGAGCATGCCGCCGAGAAGAAGAGCCTGGGGGTTGAAGAAATTGACGACGACGGCCAAGACCTCGCCGAGGTGACGCCCCGCGTTGCGCACGGCGTGGTTGGCGATCGGGTCGCCCGAGTGGACGCTGCTGACGAGCTCGGCGAGCGAGCTTATGTTGAGCCCGGCGGCGTTCACTTCCTCGAGCAAGGCGGCTCCGCTGGCGACGGTTTCCAGGCAGCCGCGGTTACCGCATCCACAGGGCTTGGCTTCTTCGGGTGCCAGGCTCGGCAGCCGGACATGGCTGATGTCGCCTGCGACACCCGCGGCGCCACGGTAAAGGAGGCCGTTGGAAATAATGCCGCAGCCGATCCCTCTCCCTACCTTCACGGTGATCAAGTGGCGCAGATCTTCGTCGGGCCTGGCACGCACTTCGCCCAAGGCCAAGAGGTTCGCGTCGTTGTCGACGGCTGCAGGCACCCTCAAACGGGCCTCAAGCGCCTCAACGACCGTGGCGCCATGCCACCCTGGCATGCGCGACGGACTGGTGACTACGCCAGTGGCGGGCTCGACTGGTCCGGGGAGGCCCATGCCTATGCCCGTGACCCGCGGGCCGCCGAGGTCGTCGACGAGGCGCTCGAGATGGTCGCAGATCTCGCTCAGCACGACGTCCGGTCCGTTTTCGAGCAGGACCGACCGCTCTACGGTCTTGAGCAGGCGCCCGGACCTATTGGCCACGCCGAGGCGGGCATGATGACTGCCCAGGTCAACGGCCAACACAACGTCGCCGCCTTCACGGAGCCTTACGAGGCGGGGGCGCCTGCCGCCGCGAGAGTCGCCGTCGCCCGCTTCCTCGACCAACCCTGCCGCTTCCAGCTCTGCGATATGGGCGGAGACCGTGGATAGGGCCAGGCCCGTCAGCCTTCCGAGCTGGGTCCGAGAAATTGGTCCCGAGAAGCGTACGAGTTGGAGCACCTGGGACGCGTCCCTCTGGCGACGACGGTTGACCTTGGCTGCCTCCTCAGATGCGCGCGGACGTCTCGGGGCGTCCTTGGCACCCTCGGCGTCTTGCTCGGGGAGAGCCCCGCCGGTCAGGCCTGAGGCCGGCCCGGGGCGCGTCGCTGGGCGTCTAGGCATCTGTCGTTACCTGCGCACCCCTCGAGACCGTCTCGGCCTTGACGAGGGGAAAGTGGCACGCCACCTCGTGAGTACCACCCAAGCTTCCGAGCGCGGGCACCTTTTCGGCGCATATGTCCTTGGCCTCTGGGCAGCGGAGCCGGAACGGGCAACCGGACGGAGGTTTGAGGGCGGACGGGAGCTCCCCGCGAACTGGGGCTGTGGCGTGCTGGTCGCCTTGGGGCGGGTTGGGTTGTGGGATACATGTGAGCAGGGCAGCGGTGTAGGGGTGGCCCGGGCGGCTATATATCTCATCTCCGCTGCCGACCTCCACGACTCGGCCCAAGTACATGACCGCGACCCGGTCTGCGATGTAGCGGACGACCGACAGGTCGTGGGATATCACAAGGTATGTGAGCTCGTACTCCGATTGCAGGTCTTTCATTAGGTTCAGGACTTGCGAGCGGATCGAGACGTCGAGAGCGGACACGGGCTCGTCGGCGATCACGAGGCGCGGGTAGAGCGCGAGGGCACGGGCCAGGGCGACACGCTGGCGTTGGCCGCCCGAGAACTCGTGCGGGTAGCGGTCTACGGACTTTTTCGGCAACCCCACCTGGTCTAGCAGTTCTAGGACGCGTTCACGTTGAGACGCCCTATCGCCCTCGTGCTGCCATACGAGCGGTTCCCGGATGATAGCGCCCACCCTCATGCGGGGGTCGAGCGACGAGAACGGGTCCTGGAACACGAGCTGGATGTCGCGCCGGATTTTCCTGAGCTTCCGTTCTTTGAAAGTACTTATCTCCTTGTCGTTGAAGAGCACCTTCCCAGAAGACGGGGTCTCGAGGGTGGCGGCTATGCGCCCGAGCGTTGTCTTGCCGCACCCGGACTCGCCGACCAGGCCGAGCGTCTCGCCCTTGGCAACCCCCAGGGAGACCCCGGCCACCGCTTGCACAAGCCCCGTTTCCCGGCGGAAAAAGGTCCCAGAAGTGGCGGTGAAGACCTTGGAGATATCTTGCAGTTGGAGCAAGGGTGCAGGCGGGGGGGGCTCCTGCGGTGTGCTTCCCGTGACGGGCACCGCCCTTGGGGCAGGTCCCTCGGCCACCGGTCGGCCCTTTTGCGGCGGCACCTGGCGTTCGGGTCCTTGTGCCGCAGGCGTGGCTGGGGGCGCGCTAAGCGGATCTTTGTCGCTGCCCAAGGAAAAAAAGCATGCCACTGCATGGCCACCGTCGTCTTGAAGGGCGGGCGCTGAGCCCTCGCATTCTTGGTGGGCGCGACTGCAACGCGGCGCGAAGCGGCACCCAGGATACAAGACGGAGAGGTCCGGCGGGGCGCCAGGGATGGAGTACAGGCGCCGGCCCCGCTCTTGGTCGAGGCGAGGGACAGACGCAAAGAGGGCCTGAGTATAAGGGTGACGGATGCGGGTGAACAGCTCTCCCGTTTGAGCCGTCTCGACCACATGGCCCGCGTAGACGACGGCCACTCGGTTGGCTCTCTCGGCCACTACCCCGAGGTCGTGGGTGATGAGGAGGAGGGCCATGTTGAACTGGGCTTTGAGGTCGTCTAGGAGCTCTAAGATCTGCGCCTGGATGGTCACGTCGAGCGCCGTAGTGGGCTCGTCAGCTATCAGCAGCCGCGGCGAGCATGCCAGGGCCATCGCGATCACGACCCTCTGGCGCAAACCGCCCGAGAGCTGGTGGGGGTAATCATCGAGGCGTTCGGAGGCCCGCGGGATGCTCACCATGTCAAGCAGCTCTCTCGCTCGCGCCAACGCGGCCCTGCGGCCGAAGCCCTTGTGGAAGATCAATGGCTCGGCCACTTGACGACCGATTGTCATCGTCGGGTTGAGGCCCGACATCGGGTCCTGGAATATCAATCCTACCTGGTTGCCCCGCAACTCGCGCATTGCCCGCTCGTCTAGGGTCAAGAGGTCGGTATTTGCCAAGAGGATCTGGCCCTTGGTGACCGCGCCCCCGGGCGGCAGAAGGCGCATGATCGAGTTTGCGACCATGCTCTTGCCACTCCCGGACTCGCCAACGAGCCCCACGGTCTCACCTTCTTGGACGTCGAAGGAGATGCCGTCGACTGCGTGTACCACCCGGTGGCGAGTGCGTATCTCGGTGTGCAAGTCGCGGACTTCAAGAAGGCTCATGGATAAGGTCCCTCAGCGTCGCTGTAGGCGTACTTCGAAGGCGTCCCTCAAGCCGTCGCCGACGAGGTTAAACGCCAGCACGAGCAGGACGATGGCGACCAGAGCTGGGTAGACCTGCCACCAGTACCCATCGAACAGGTAATTGATCCCGGTCGACAGCATGGTGCCCCAGCTCGGGGTGGGCGGCGGGATAGAGAAACCAAGGAACTGCAGTACGGCCAACATCAAGATCGCGTTCGCGATTTGGAACGTGGCGTTGACCACGATGATCCCTACCGAATTGGGCACCAAGTGCCGGACGATCACCTGCCATGGCCGCGCCCCGAGCCCGCGCGCGGCTTGGACGTACTCTCTCACTTTGAGGGTCAAGATGTCGCCTCGGACGAGCCGCGCTGGTACGAGCCAAGACATCCCAGAGAGCAAGGCGATCAACAGCCAGACAGAAGGAGTCACGAGGCGTGACACGAAGATGAACAAGAAGACCGTCGGGATCGAAAGCCCGATATCGATGAACCTCATCATCACCGCGTCCACCGCTCGCCCGAAGTAGCCGGCAATAGTCCCATAGATAACGCCGACAGCGGTGGACACGAGGCCGACCGCAAAGCCAACCTCGATCGATATCTGGCCGCCCGCCATCAGCCGGCCAAGGATATCGTAGCCGTTGCCATCGGTCCCGAGCATGTGCGCGGCGCTTGGTGCCTGGTTGGCAATCACGAGGTTTACGGTCACCTGGTTGGTCCGATAGAAAAGCGGCCCGATGAAGCAGGCCCCGACGATCAGGGCAATGGCGACGAGGCCGGCGACTGCCGGGAGGTCCTCCAGGAATGTCCGCAGCAGGGCGCGCGCGGCGCTCAATTCCGGCTCGTCTGCCAGCTCGTCTGTGACCCGACGCGACGCTCCCGCCGGCATGGTGTCGGGTAGGCCGATGCTCTCTAGCACTAGATAGCACCCCGATAAAGAGACCTGCTCACAGCCGTACCCGTGGGTCAAGGATGGCATAGCTCACGTCGGCCAGGAAGTTGCCGAGGATGGTTACGACGCCTATTACGACCGTTATGCCGAGCATGGTGGGGAAGTCATTGGTCGTCGCAGCATTGAAGTACTCAAGGCCAACACCTGGGAAATTGAACACTTCCTCGGTTATCAGGCCCGCCGTCAGTATGCCCGGGATGGAAAGCCCCGTCAGGGTGACCACCGCTATTAGGGAGTTGCGAAGCACGTGCCTCGTTACTATCACGCGCTCGGGGAGGCCCTTGCAACGGGCCGTGTGCATGAAGGGTTGGGCAAGCGTGTCGATAACCGCAGAGCGCATGTACCTGCTGAAGAGGGCATAGGTGACCAGCGTCAAAGTGAGCACTGGGAGCACGAGCCCGGCAGGGTGCTCGAGCATCCCGATCGCGGTAGAGGCCTGGGGTGCTTCGGAAGGAAGCCAGTGCAGTCGGATGGAGAAAATCTCGACGGCGAGCAGGGCGGGCACGTAGGGAGGCATGGAGTAGAGCGTGAACGCGATGCCGGTGCCCACGTGGTCGACCAAACGGTTGCGCCGCATGGCCTGGACGATCCCGGTGGGCACGGCGATCGCAATTGCAAGGGCGAGCGAAAGGCCGACAAGTACCACGTCGCGAGGGGCCTCGCTCGCGAGCATCGAGTCCACCGAACGGTTTTGGGTGTAGGAGTAGCCGAGGTTGCCGTGGAGCAACTGGTCGACGAAATGAGCATACTGCACCAAGATCGACCTATTGAGGTCGTTTTGTTTGTCGAAGGCCGCGATCGTGGCTGGGTTCGCGTGCACGCCGAGGATGGACCGAGCGATGTTGCCCGGCAGGAGGTGCTCGAGCAAGAAGGTTATAACGGTGAGGCCGGCCAGGACCAACAGGCCCTGGCCGGAGCGACGGAGCGTGTACGTGAGCACCAAGCCCTACTTGGACAAGTACCAGCTCTGGGGGGTGAAGGTAAGGAGCGGGTTCTGTACGACGTTTTTCAGGTGGTCGCTTATAGCAGACACCTGGAACGCAGGGTTTGGCAGCCATGCTACAGGGAGGTTTTTGGCCATATAAGTCTCGTACGCATAGACGTTGGCCAGGCTGCTCGAAGTCAGTGTTGCTTCGATCAGTTTGTCCGCTGCGGCGCTGTTGTAGCTACCGAGGTTACCCGACGACCCGCTCAGGAAGGGTTGATCCCCGCTCGGGAAGGGCGGGTAGTTCCAGCTCCCCTGAGTGCCGAAGTAGGAGATTTGCCAGTTGCAGACGTCTTGGGTGCTCTTGCAGGGGACGGTGGCGGCCAGCACTGAGTTGAGAGGCTCTTCGTCAACGGAAAGCGAGACCCCAATGCTTGCGAAGGCGGATTTCAGGTAGTCGTCCTGCGCCGAGGTCTCTGGAGAGCCGCTCTCGGAGAGCATCTTGAACGACAGCTTGGCGCCCTTTGCGACGCCAGCACCACACTCGTTGGTTGCTGAGCCCGGTCGCTCGCAGGTCTGCACCCCGCGTACTTCCTTCCAACCGTGGCGAGCCAATAGCTCTTGGGACCTGGCCGGGTTATAGGGGTAGGGGTTGTTTGTTTCTCCCTTGGAGAGGAACTGCGACTTGGGCAGGACTGGGATCGGCCCGTAATCAGGCACCGCTGCGCCACCCCATACCGACTTAGCGATCAGTGGCTGGTTGATCGCGTCCTGTATGGCCTGTCGGACATATAGCTGGGCAAACATGGGGGCGGCTTGTTTGTTGTTGTAGTTGTACTGGAGGTAGGTGACCTCCCACCCCCACCAGGGCTCGACCTTGTAACCCTGCTGCTCGATGGCGGACTCCTGGGGAATGTCCTCGGCAGGGACGTAGCCGTAGTCGACAGAGCCCGAGCGAAGCGCGAGGAACTCGGCCTGCTCGCTCGTGAAGGGCACCTCTACCAGCTGGGACATGCGGACCTTGTCGCTGCCCGAGTATTTCGGATTGGGCGCGAAGGTTACCTCTCCTGTATTGGTCCAGCTGGCGATCTTGAACGGGCCCGAGACGACCTGCCAGAGCGGGTTGGTCGCATACGTAGCCAGGTCATTGGCTTGGGCTACTAGGTAATTGAACACTGCCTTGGCGCCGCTCGAGGTCTGGTCGTAGTTGCCCACCGCTGCGGAGGCGCTCGTCTTGTCCCAAGCGGCCTGAGGCATGAGGTTTATGAGCGTCAATTGATTGGCCGTGTACCAGCTCGGGTTGAAGGCTTTGGTCAGTGCCACGCGGAAGGTGTGGCTGTTGAGGATCGTGAAAGACGCGATATTGTCCGGGATGTCGCCCGGGCTGTAGTTGCCCCAGTTCGACTTCTCGACTCTCACCAGGTTGTACCAGAACTGGATGTCGCGGCTGGTGACGGGCTTGCCGTTCGACCAGTACCAAGGCTTCAAGGTTATGGTGACGGTCTTGTTGCCGGCGGAGTACACCGGTGGGTTCGCAGGGCTGTCGACGTTGTCGAGCACCATCCCATTGGCTGTGGACTTGTAGACGTAAAGGCTCGGGTACAAGAGCGCGACGTTGGAGGTGTTGTACGCCTGGAGGTGAGAAGGCGTCACTATTGGCATTATCCAGTTAGGCGGAGCGTCTGGGTCTTCTGCATAGGTCACTGAGCCCCCAGAAGGGGCAGCTCGGGTGGCGGAATGCAGGCTGGTCGTTGAGGCGGCTGCGCTCGCGGGCACACCGCCAACGCCGAGGAGCGCGGCGCAGGCGCCGGCGGTGGTCGCTAGCTTGGCAGCTCGCGCGGGTTTACGGGTCGAACTTTGTCGCATCGGTCTCCCTTCCTCAGGTCCATAGGGGACCCGTCGTGGAGAGTAGCATATGAGAACGAAGCAAGCTCCGTGAAGTCCGATGGATTAATAGCAAGTTACTTTCATTCTGGAGAAAGTTGGTAGTCCAATTGAAACCTTCGTCGAGACCGCTGCGCATCGGGATCGGTGGCGTGCACATCGAGGCGAGCGTATTTTCTCCGCACCGTAGCGGCCTCGACGACTTCCGGGTCCTTCGCGGCCAAGCTCTGCTCCAACGCTATGAGTGGGCGGTCAATGGCCCGTCCTGGGCAGAGCGTGTCGAGTGGGTGCCGTTGTTGCACGCGTCGGCCCTCCCCGGGGGCCAGGTTGTGCCCGCCTGCTACGCGGCCTTGAAACAAGAGCTAGTCGAGAGGGCAGCGGCAGCAGGTGAGCTCGATGGGATGTTGCTCGATATCCACGGGGCCATGAGCGTGGAAGGCCTTCAAGATTCCGAAGCCGACCTGACGGTCGGGCTGCGAGGCGTCCTGGGCGATGATGTGCTCTTCTCCGCTGCAATGGACCTTCACGGC
>DAHWQF010001099.1 GCA_027334785.1 Acidimicrobiaceae bacterium | reverse complement strand
ACCCGGCGGGCCAGGACGACCGGCAACTTGACGGTGAAGACGACCTTCCGGCCGGGGATCTCCATCTGGCCTTCGTGCCGGGCCCGCTCCACGTAGCGTCGTGCCTGGCGCTCGGAAAGCCGATAGCGGCGAGCCAGCTCCCGGCTCGCCTCGGCCACGTCCCAGCCGTCGTCGAGCAGCTCCGCAGCGGCATTGACTCGTTTGGCCACTTGCTCGGCTCGCGCCCGGCGACCGTCTGGCATGCCACTTAGATACTACCTCTAGCGCCACGCTTAGTGGTGGATCCTGGCCGCCTGCTTCCCCGGATCTTCTCGCCACGTCGATAGGGCAATGCGACCTCGAACTCGAAGTTCGCTATTGCGTTGGGGGAGTCACCTCGCCGCTGTTGGCGAATCTGTTCCTCCACTACGCGTTCGACCGCTGGATGGCCAAGGAGTTCCCTGGCTGCCCCTTCGAGCGCTACGCGGATGATGCAGTAGTGCACTGCAAGAGCGAGGACGAGGCTCGCCTCGTGCTCGCCGCCTTATCCGAGCGGATGGCGCAGGTCGGTCTGGAGCTGCATCCG
>DAHWQF010001098.1 GCA_027334785.1 Acidimicrobiaceae bacterium | reverse complement strand
CGTGGCCGTTCGCGGAAACGGTGAGGACCGCTCGATGAGCTCCGCTCCGACACCACGGCGTTCTGGCGAGGTGACCCAACCGAAGGGACGCACACCGGACGCGCGCGGACCGAGCAACATCGACTACGTCGCAGCCGAAGCGGTCGGGTTCGAGGTACTGCCCGACGCTTTGAGGCGCATGGTCGCGAAGCTGTTCGTCGGCACCGAGCTCGCTTGTGACGCCGAGCCGACGGTGACCAAGCGCCGGCCGGACGGGAGCCACTATCAGCTCGCGTCGGGATGGTGGGCGAGCACGGAGCGCCTGGTCGTCATCGAAGGGCGGCGGCCGCTCGAGCGAGTGGACGACGGGCGGTTCAGAGCGTGCGGCGAGTGGAGGCCGTCCGGCGAGGTGATGGTGTTCCCCTCCGGTCTTGTCGCGGCGTCGTCGCGTTGGCGTTTCGAGGGCGGCACGGCGGGGGGATCGAGGGCGGCACGGCGGGGGGCCGCTGACGCACTCGACGCACTCCCGCCCGCGCTTGCGGCCCCGGTGGTTGGTGGACAGTCGAATGCGTGGCGGCGCTACCGG
>DAHWQF010001097.1 GCA_027334785.1 Acidimicrobiaceae bacterium | reverse complement strand
ACGTCTAGGTCGTGTACGACCTCCATGTTCTCCAGGACGAAGCCGATGGGCACGACGACCACTGCCGGCGGGCGCTCCGCCTCTATGGACTCGCATATGTCCGGGCCGAGCCAGGGCTGCCCGGGCCGGCCCGAACGGCTCTGCCACACGAGCTGCCAGCGCCGGACGCCGGCGGCCTCCGCCACGAGGCGGGCCGTCTCGTTCACGTGGTGCTCGTAGGGGCTGGTGCGGGCGGCGGCCAGCGGGATGCTGTGGGCGGAGAACAGCACCGTGGCGTCGACGGCGCCGAGGCTCGCCAGCGCCCTCGAGGCGCTCTTCGCCCAGGCGCCGACCCAAGCGGGGTGGTTGTAAAAGAGGCGCAGCTTGTCCACTTCGGGAGCGCCGGCCCCGACCTTGGACCGGGCGGCGGCAATGTCGTCCAGGTACTGGCGGCAGCTCGAGTACCCGCCGTAGGCGGACGTCACGAAGGCGAGCGCCCGGCGGGCACCGTCGTCGCGCATCTGGGCGAGCGTGTCTTCGAGGAGCGGGTGCCAGTTGCGGTTTCCCCAGTACAAGGGCAGGGAAA
>DAHWQF010001096.1 GCA_027334785.1 Acidimicrobiaceae bacterium | reverse complement strand
CGCAGATGGGCGCCCGGTGCTCGGGCGCGAGGACAGCGAGCTCGAAGAGACCATGGAGAAGCTCGTTGCTGAGCGCCGCCCGTTCTACGAAGAAGTGGCGGACCTCGTTGTCGACGTGGACACCCTTTCTCCTGAAGAAGTGGCTGACATCGTCGCGGCCAAGCTCGCGGGCGCGGCCCAGCTGCGCTAACGTCTGGGCGACCATGAAGCGGATCTCTTTAGAACTCGGCGAAGGTTCCTATCCGGTGCTCGTCGGGCCTGGTGCCCGGCACGACCTCGCCTCGCTCTTGCCGTCGGGCTCCAAAAAGGCCGCAGTGGTTACCCAAGCCGGCGTGGGCGTCGACGTCGATACCGGCATGGAGCAACGAGTTTTCATGATCGGTGAGGGCGAGGAGGCGAAGTCGCTATCGACGGTGGAGCAACTCTGCCGAGGGTTGGCCGAGTTCCGCCTGACCCGAGCCGATGTCGTGGTGGGCGTGGGCGGGGGAGTGGTGACCGACGTGGCCGGTTTCGCCGCCGCCGTCTACCACCGGGGAGTAGCCGTCGTCCACGTGGCCACGACCCTC
>DAHWQF010001095.1 GCA_027334785.1 Acidimicrobiaceae bacterium | reverse complement strand
CGATCGATGCGCCCCGGCGTCTCGCCTTGACCGGGACGCCCGTCGAGAACCACCTGGGAGAGCTGTGGTCGATCATGGAGGTGCTGAACCCCGGGCTGCTCGGCTCGCAGGCCTCGTTCAGGGAGCAGTTCGCCGTGCCGATCGAGCGCTACGAGGAGCAGGGAGCGGCCGAACGGCTCCGGGCGATCACGCGCCCCCTCGTGCTCCGGCGCTTGAAGACCGATCGGTCCATCGTGCCCGAGCTGCCCGAGAAGATCGAGACCAAGGAGCGCTGCGTGCTCACCCGCGAGCAGGTGACCCTCTACCAGGCGGTGGTCGACGAGATGCTGGCCCAGATCTCGGGCGCCGAGGGGATCGAGAGACGAGGGCTCGTGCTCGCTGCGATGCTCCGGCTCAAGCAGGTCTGCAACCATCCCGCGCAGTACGCCGCGGACGACTCGCTGCTCGCAGGGCGCTCCGGAAAGGTGGAGCGCACCGTCGAGATCTTGGAGCAGGTGCGTGCGGCGAACGAACGCGCCCTGGTGTTCACCCAGTACGCCGCGATGGGCGGGCTGCTGCAGCGCCACC
>DAHWQF010001094.1 GCA_027334785.1 Acidimicrobiaceae bacterium | reverse complement strand
GGGAAGGCCGAAGCGCTCCTGGAGATGGTGGGTCTCGGGGGGATGGCTCAGCGCTACCCGCACCAGCTTTCTGGGGGCCAGCAGCAGAGGGTCGCGCTCGCTCGCGCTCTCGCGCCTGGGCCCCGGCTCGTGCTGCTAGACGAGCCCTTTTCGTCTCTCGACGCCGGGCTTCGTTCGTCTCTGCGTTCCGATGTCATGGCGCTTTTGCGGGCTCAACATGCCACTACTGTCTTCGTCACCCACGACCAGGAAGAGGCCCTCTCTGTTTCTGACTTCGTAGGCATCATGACCTCGGGGAGGCTCCGCCAGTTCGCAGCGCCTGAAGACCTCTACAGCCGTCCCGTCGACCGCTCCGTCGCCCAGTTCCTCGGCGAGGCGAACATCCTGACTGGGACTGCCACGAGCGGCTGGGTCGAGACTCCTCTTGGGGCCATGTCCCTTGCCGGCGGCCATGAAAGCGTGAGCGGCCCGGTCAGCGTCCTCGTCCGCCCGGAGCAGATCTCGTTGCACGCGCCCGGGGGCACTGCCGCCGGGCGCGCCGGCGCGACGGGGAGGGTTGTCCACCGA
>DAHWQF010001093.1 GCA_027334785.1 Acidimicrobiaceae bacterium | reverse complement strand
ACCCGGTGATCCTGGCGGCAGAGAGAAGGCGGCGTGCCGAGATGAGGGCAGAGAAACAAAGGCGCTGGGGCCGGCCGGCGCCTCGTGCCGCCTAGGAACCCCCCTAATTCGCCACGTTTTGGCATGCCCAGGGTGGTTCGCGCCTGCGGGCCTGGTTGCCGACAAGGCCCTCTCCTGCCCGCCGGGCCGGCTGTCTCCTTCCTACGCGACGAGTCGTCGGCAGAATACTCAGCGTGTAATTACACGCGTGACGAACTGATGTTCGCCGCGCAAACCTTTCCGGTCAAAGCACTAGCCAACGGTGTCCCTCCCAAAGTGGCTGCCGAAAGGCTCGGCCACGCCGACCCGAAGTGGACGTACTGGTACTTGTCGGCCGCTCCCGAGTTGCTCGCTCTGGCGGCCGAGCGTCTGGCCAAGGCCACCGAGGGCCGGTCATGAGCGCGCTGGCCCCCACACTCCAAGCCTTCTTCACCGAGCGCCTCATGGCTCAGCGCCGAGCCAGTCCGCACACCGTCGCCGCCTATCGGGACACGTTCCGGCTCCTGCTCGCCTTCGTCGAGCGACGCA
>DAHWQF010001092.1 GCA_027334785.1 Acidimicrobiaceae bacterium | reverse complement strand
GAGATCGGCCTCGGGGTGAAGCTGGCGCTCACCTACTCCAAGCGCGAGATCCTTCTCATGTACCTAAACGCTATCTATTACGGCAACGGCTACTGGGGCTACGTTGCGGCGGCCCGTGGCTACTTCGGCAAGAGCCCCGACCGGCTGACCTGGCCCGAGGCGGCCATGCTGGCTGGTCTGCCACAGGCACCTTCTGCTTATGACCCCGTGCACCACTTTGCACTGGCGAAGGAACGGCAGCGCCACGTCCTCGACCAGCTGGTGGCCAACCATTTCCTCACTCCCGGAGAGGCAAATGCAGCCTACCGAGCCCCGCTTTCGCTAGGAAGAGGCGCCCCTCTGGCGCCAAGGTCCCCTCACCGGCCGGCGTTTGGGGGAGGAGCCCCATAACCTCGGACGTCTCCGGCAGCTCATTTTGCCGATGTCCATAGGGTTGTTTAGCCGAACAAGGCGATGCGGCCCGACCGGACCGTCCGCTGGAGGAGCGGCGTGGCGACTACCGTGGCGGCCGCGACGGCGCCGAGGATGGCAAAGGCCGAGCCGAGGTGCGCTTGGGATCCTCTCATGA
>DAHWQF010001091.1 GCA_027334785.1 Acidimicrobiaceae bacterium | reverse complement strand
TCCGCTGGGCGGATGCGCTCGGCGTCCCCGTCTACCTGTTCGGGGCCGACGGCCGGTGCCAAGTGGCGTCGACGCCAAAGGTGGGTGACGACGCACGGCTGCGCCGCGCACAAGCGCTCGCCCCCTACGGGCCGGAGGGCCTGGCCGTCGCCAAGACCCTGCTCGGGGCGAAGCTCGCCGGCCATGGCGACGGCCTCGTGGCCGTCGGTCGCGGCCCCAACGACCTCGACGTCGTCGAGCAGCCCCATCACCATGACGAGCCCGTCGCGCACGACGCGCTGGTCGTCGGCGACGAGGACGCGGATCGGCGCGCTCATGTGGGGACCTCGAGCTCGACGCGGTACCCGTGGGGAGTTGACCCGGCGACGAAGCTTCCGCCGAGAAGCTCGGCTCGCTCACGCATGCCCGCCAGGCCGTAGCCGCCGCTGCCGCCGACGGGTTCCCGGTCCTGTGGGACCGACGGTTCGGTCGAGCAGTCCTCGATGCTGAGCCGGACGCGTGTCGCCTCGTAGTCGAGCTGGACTTCGACCCAGTCGGCCCGCGCATGCTTCACGACGTTGGTCAGCGC
>DAHWQF010001090.1 GCA_027334785.1 Acidimicrobiaceae bacterium | reverse complement strand
GAGCAGCACGGCGTGACGGCGGTACCGACCGAGATCGTGTCGAGCGTCGGGGTCCCTCGGGAAGCTCCGGTGTTGGCGAGCAGGAGCGCGCCCGCGACGATCGCCATGAGGGCGGTGGTGCCGACGGCGATCGCCGCGCCGCGCCGCCAGCCGTGCGCGGCCGTGAGGACGGCCGCCACGCCCGCGGCGTGGAGCTCCGAGGGGTGGCGCCAGCTGCGGGCCTCTGGCGGCACCCATCCGCCTGTGCCGACACCCGGATCCTCGGGATCGTCCTCGGAGGGACCCCAGTGCACGCAGCGAGGTTACCGACCGGGTCTCGTGGGTTGGCATCGCCCCCGCCTGCGTACCATGGCGGCCGATGCCGCATGACCTCGCCATCGATCTGGGCACGGCCAACACCCTGGTGTACGTGAAGGGGAAGGGCATCGTCCTCAACGAGCCGACCGTGATCGCGATGGACACCCGCACGAAGAGCGTCCTTGCCATGGGCGACGAGGCGTGGCAGATGATCGGAAGGACCCCCGGCTACATCGTGGCCGTGCGGCCGATGCGCCAGGGCGCGATCACC
>DAHWQF010000108.1 GCA_027334785.1 Acidimicrobiaceae bacterium | reverse complement strand
CGAACACAAGTTCAAAAGAATCTCGCGCGCGAGCTTGACTTGCGTTAGGAAATCAGACGGTCAGTCCTCGGCCATATCGCCCAAGGACGAATACATTTCGCGCTTCCCCACCGCTTGTCTACGAGGAAGGCTGACTGCAAGGGCTGGGCGTCGAGGCTGCGCGGCACGCCAGCGGAGCATGGCTGCGCGCTTGTTGCAGTCACTTTTGAGTGACAAAGTCCTCGGCAATGATGATGGCGCGAAATGATCCGAGACATCCCAGACCGCGGGCATTTGGTTGGGAGATGTCCCATGCAATTTGTGTCGCGGCATTAATACGGTCCGTCCGAGCGTGCCGGGAAAGCTCGTCACCACTCCAAGCGTCCGACGCTGTACCCCGGCGTGAGGTGACGACTCGAGCGCGATTCGTCAGTGGCGACGGTCATGCCCTTCGGCTAGCCTAAGTGCCCATGACAGGTGATGCTTACAAGGCGCCCAGCATACGGCCTTTGGGCTCGCTGGCCGAGCTGACTGCTGATACGGGTATCCCGACCGGCTCGAAGTACCCCAGCACTACTTCTGACTTCACTGTCGCGGGTTATCCCACCGGCGCGAACACCCCCACCTCCTGACGTCACCTTTGTAGCTACCGACTTGGTGCCGGCAGCGTTCGTCCGTCCTACGCGCCTCGAGCTGGCTGCCGGCTTTTTCCTGAGTTCGAGCGATACGAGCAGCGTTGGCTTTTCTGGCGACCGAAGTGGTTCTCTGCCACCACGCCAAACCCTCGAACGTGCCATCCTGAGGGGCCTTCTGAAGCCTCCCTGCGTGGTGAGCTTTTCCGGAGGGCGCGACTCCTCTCTTGTCTTGGCGGTCGCAGTCCATGTTGCCAGGCGCGAAGGGCTCCCGTTGCCGGTCGCCTTCACGCGCGAGTTCCCGAAGGCCGGCGATTCCGGTGAACGCGCCTGGCAGGAGCTAGTCGTCAACCACCTTGGGCTCGAGGACTGGGAACGGGCATGTACACACGACGAGCTGGACCTGGTCGGGCCTATCGCGCAAGCTTTCCTCCGAGCGCACGGGTCTCTCCTGCCGGCGCCTCTCTACGTGATCGGCGAGACCTTTAAGGTTGCGGAGGGAGGGTCCCACATGGGCGGTGAAGGCGGTGACGATATTTTGGGTTCTCGGCGCGCCACCTTCGCCCGTTATGCACTATCGACGCCCCGGTGGGCTGGGCGGCGCCGAGAGGTGATGGTCCTCTTGTCCCAAATAGGACCTCGGCGGGCCAGGCGCCCTTTGGTGGAGCGACAGTGCCGGGCTGTGGCCGCTTCAGCGTGGCTTCGCCCTGACGCGCTCTCCCTCGCCGTCCGCCAGTTGACCGATGACCACCTGGAAGAGCCACTCGACTGGAGGAAGAGCCTAGCTTGGTACCTCGGCAGGAGGTACGTAATCGCCTACCAGGCCAACAGAAAGGCCCTCGCACTGTCGCTGGGGGTCGACCATGCCGACCCCCTGCTCGATCCCGGGTTCGTCGAGGCCTTCGCGCGCGCCGGTGGGCGATTGGGCTTTTCGTCGAGGACTGAGGCCATGGCGTTCCTTGCCGAGGACCTACTGCCCCGACCGGTCATCGAAAGGACCACCAAGGCCGCGTTCAACGCCGCCTATTTCACGTCCGCGTCTCGTCGGTTCGCGGAGAGGTGGTCCGGGGAGGGCGTAGACCGTGACCTCGTAGACATCGAAGCTTTGCGGGCTGAGTGGCGCAAGGAGACCCCGGCCGCCCTCAGTTTCGGGCTCCTCCAGGCCGCGTGGCTGGCGGAGGAAGGTGCCTGACAAGGCGGGCGCCGGGCCGCGCTGGAAAGATGGGCCATGCCCGGACCACGTCCCTGGCGCCCTGCACCGGTCACCGCTCATTGAAGCGAGCGCCAGCACCGCAGTCTTCAACGTTCCGACGGTCGGGAAGTTCCTCGTCCGAGCCGGCCACCCGGTCGTCGTGCAGCGCGCCGCGTATGCGACCGACCACGATGTGGACTGCATGGTGGTGGGGCCTGTCGCAGCTTTGCAGTGCTGCCTAGAGGGCCGGCTGTGCTTGCGTGGCACTGCCGTGGACATCGGGGGCCGAGCGTTGGTGGTTTTCGGAGGTGTCAAGGGGACGTCTTCGCTTGGCGCCGCGTTGGCATTGGGCGGTGGCCGGGTGCTGGCGGATGGGGTTGTCTGCATCGGCAGTAGCCCGCTGTCGGTTTGGGCGCCACACGGGAACGACAGGGGTCGTACAACCCTGTGGCCTGACACTGCAAAGGCCCTTTCTCTTGACCCTTCCAGGTCCTCGGTCGTACGCCCGGTCCTGGCCTCGCGCAGGTTCCAAGTCGGTGACGAGCCATCGGAGGCGCCCGTCCCTCTCGCAGCGTTGGTGTTGCCTGCGCTCGACTTGAGCCTCGGGGGGAGTGGCCCGCTCGTAGAGAAGGACAGTATGGGCCCCTCGGCGGCGGTGGCTGCGCTTCGCGACGCCGTTTGGCACTCTCCAGTCTGGGCCGACCTCGGAAGACAAAGCGAGGAGTTCCGGCTGCTCACGCAGATGGCGGCCGTGGTGCCAATGTCGCGCATACGCCGCGCCGACGGCTCGATCGCTGCCACGCTCAAGGATATGGCGCGCCTAGCCGAAGAGACGTTGCCTTGAGCGGGAAGATGATCTGGTTGGCCTCGTACCCGAAGTCGGGCAACACCTGGCTCCGTTCCGTGTATACCGCTTTGGTCCAAGGCGACGTGGACATCAATGGTCTAGTTGCCGGAGCAGTCTCTTCAGCACGTGGTCTCTTTGACACCGCGCTGGGGATCCGCAGTTCGGACCTCAGCCCAGATGAAGCAGATTCCCTGCGCCCGGCGGCGGACGACGCGGCTGCGGCACGGATAGGAGAGGACCGGTGGCGCAAGATCCACGACGCGCTTTTTCCGGGCCCGACAGGGCTGCCGGTGATCTCACCCGACGCGACAAGGATTGCTCTGTATGTCATCCGTGACCCGCGTGACGTTGCTATCTCTTATGCCCACCATGCTGGCATGTCGCACAAAGCAGCAGTTGAGTGCCTGGCGACCACAGATAGCGCCGTCGCCGGCGATGCCACGCAGCTGCTACCTCAAATGCGCCAATGCCTTGGCACCTGGTCCGAGCACGTGCTGAGCTGGGTGGACCAGGACTGGTTCCCCGTCCACGTAGTTCGTTACGAGGACTGCATAACAGCTCCCGTAAAGACATTCCGCGAAGCCTTTGTGGCCGGCGGGCTCTGCCCGAGTGAGGCCGAGGTAGCTGACGCTGTAGCCAGGGCGTCTTGGGACCGCCTAAAGGAGCAGGAAGCACAGGCTGGTTTCAGGGAGCGTTCCGGCCGGGACGTCAGTTTCTTTCGTAGGGGGAAGGCGGGGAGCTGGAAAGAGGAGCTTTCGCCCGAGCTCGCTCAGCGAGTCGCCAGAGAGCATGGGGAAGTCATGGCTCGCTTCGGCTACATCCCCTGAGCTCGAGCATCATCAGGGAGCCGTGTTTGGCCTGCAGTCAGTTACCGACGAGCAGCAGGCACTCCTCGACACAAACATCGCCGCTCGGGTCGCCGATGTCGTTCGCCTGCGGCACCATCATCTTCTTGTGCACGTTGCTGCTCGGAGGAGCCCTGAGCTTCTTCGACCCGAAGGCCATTGGCCTGGCAGGCCTTGCCAATTGGCTCGACGACGAGCGGGCAGAGGTGATGGAGGCCACACCCTCACTGGTGCGCTCGCTCGTCCGCACCCTGGCCCCGGGCCGGGTCCTCTCGTATTTGCGGGTGGTCGACTTCGCAGGCGAACCTCTCTATGGCGGGACGTCGCGCAGCTCGAGCAGCACCTACCCGATGAGTGCCAGGTGAACAACGCCATCGGCTCCTCTGAGCTCAGGGTATTCTGCCGTTACCCAATAGCTTGAGGGGTGGAGCGTCTAGGGGCGGTCCCGGTCGGGGGGCCAGAAGCCCTTTACGAGGTCAGCGTGGTCGATGAAGAGGGACGGACAGTCCCTGACGGCGAGGTCGGCGAGATCGTCGTCACGTCGTGCCGGTCCTCCTCGGGCTACTGGGGGCGCCGGACCAGACGGCCGCCCGTTTCACCGAAATTGAGGACGGCAGCACTCGCTACCGGAGTGGCGACCTCGGCCGGTGGCAGGACGGCGACCTCGTGCACGTGGGGAGGGCCGACCGTATGGTCAAGGTACGCGGTTACCTCGTGGAGCCGGCCGAGGTGGAAGCCGCCCTGGAGTGTCCAGGCGCTTGCACGACGCTACGTGGGAGAGGTATGGAAGGTGCCGCCGGAGGGGCCCCTACTACCTCGCGGGGCATTCCGCCGGCGGGGTGATCGCGTGGGAGATGGGGTTTCCCAGTACGAGCTGTTCTTCGAGCAGAGCCGGACCCTGCTGCACCGGTACCGCCCACGACCCTGGAGAGGGCCGACGGCGGTCTTCCTTGGCAGGGCTAGTGAGGAGAACGGCGACACCTTGGACTGGTCCGGCCTATTGACCGGCCCGTCGGAGGTCCGCCACTGCTCCGGAGACCACTTGACCATTTACCATGAGCCGCACGCCCGGACCTTTGCCAAGGAGCTCGAGGAGGCGCTGCAGGGCCACCAGGGCCTCACCGCCTCGGGGCGTTAGGCCCACTTATCGCTTTGCTAGCTGCAGCGGGTGTAGACGACGGACGCCGCTTCCCCGAACCTGTCAGACGTGTCGCGCCTTTGGGACGAGGGAGCTTTGCAGCTCTCGTCGGGAGCTGATCCCGAGCTTTTGGTAGACGTGGCCGAGGTGCCAGTCCACGGTCTTGGCCGACAGGTGCAGGCGGCGGGCCAATTGTGGCGTGCTCAGACCGCTTGCGGCCAGTTCGGCCACCCGCCGCTCGGCCGGGGTGAGCGCGCTCGGCCCGAACTTGTCCCGGGGTGCGCCCCTCCTGCCGCCGGCGGCCCTCAGCTCGTCGTGAGCCCGCTGGGCGAGCGGTGTAGCGCCAAGAGATGTGGCGAGCTCGAGACCGCGGCGCAACGGTGAGCGGCTCGCCACCCTGTGGCTGCCGCGGCGCAGGGCGGCGCCGAAGTCCACCAACGCATGGGCCAGTTCCAAGGCAGCCGGGGAACCCTCGAGCACCTCGACGGCCGACCGGAGCATCTCGGTGCCTTCGGGTCCTCCGCGCACGACGCCGGCGGTCCGGAGCGCGATCCCAAGGGCTCTCGGTTCGCCAAAAGCGCGCGCGTGGGCGAGCTCCTCCTCTACTAGTTGAAGGGCCTGGTCGCGCTCGCCTGCGCGCGCTGCCGCCAGTGCTGCCAGGCTCCACCAAGGTTGCGGGGTCAGGTGGTTGAGGCCCGAAGACTCGACCTTGGGCCCGACGGCCAGGAGCTCGCGCGCCACGGCCTTGTTGTCGCCACCCTCCAGTTCCTTGAGCAGGGCTCGGGCTGTCCGTGCCATTAGCTGTTCGGGGCGGTCCGGGCCGGCGGAGGGACAACAACCAAGAGCGACAGCCGCTGCCTCGAGGTCACCTTGGTCCATGAGGGCGTGGGCAAGGAGCGGCGCTATCCAGCCTGTGCAGATGTCCCAGCCCACCTGGAGGGCCCCGAGGGAACGCCGGCACGCCATGACCGTCGCGTCGAGGTCGCCCCGGCAGTAGTACACAACTGCGAGCAAGTGGTTGGCCATGCCGGCCCTTATCGGTGAGGCGGCGGCGCCATCGTGCAAGCAGTCCTCGGCGCGCACCCTTGCGGCTTCCAGGTCGCCGGCCGCGATCAGGGATGTCACGGCTGCCCCGTTTAGTACCCCGTAAAGGTTGTCGTCGATCGGCAGCCCGCTCAGGGCTTCCTTGGCCATCGCCGCCACCAGAGAGGCCGGGCGGCCGGCCTGGAGCATCGCCGTCGACGCCAGCGCCAGGAGGCGTGGGTCAGAGGGCAACTTGCCTGACAGCGCCTCGCCCACCAACGCCTCGAGCCGAGCCGCGGCCGCGGGTAGGGGGGAAGAGCCAGCCACAGAGGCGACCGCTATGGAATCGACGACCAGGCTGGCCTCCTGTGGGTCGCCAGGGCCGAGCTCGCTCAGTGCCTGCTCGAGCGCCTCGGCGGCGGCGCGGAACTCCGCCCGTGCGAACAGGAGCCGGCCGAGCGACCTCATGAGCTCCGCCCGCTGTAAGGGCGTTGCCGCCACGGCGAGCGACTCGCGGAGGTGGGCGATCGCATCCGGCGTTCCCGTGGTTGCGTGAGCGAGCGCCCGGTCCATAACGAGCTGCGGCTGTACCTCCATTGGTGATGGCTCGGCCAGTGCCCTGTCCAAGAAGCGTTGGGCCGACCGAGCGTCGCCCTTGGCCGCGGCCCGCTCGGCTGCAGAACGCAGGACCTCAACTGCCGCGGGGTCTCCGTGAGGCTGGCAGGCGAGCAGGTGGGCAGCTATCGCATCTACCTCGGCGCCATCGGCCTTCAACAGTTCGGCCGCCCGCCTGTGGAGGCGGGAGCGAAAGAGCGTTGGCAGGGACTCGCGGATTGCAGCGCCGGTCAGCGCTTCGGCGAAGTGGAGCGGTTCGCCATCGGCAAGGACCTGAACCTCGGCGAGCACATCGGCGGCTTGCTCTGCTTTTTCGGCCGGGATTTCGGCTAACAGCGCCGCGTGGCGGAGCAACGTCCCGTCGCCGAGCACTGACACGGCGGCTGCCAGCGTCGCTGCTGGCTCGGGCAGCCGCGAGAGGCGCAAGAGGACGGAGTCGGTGACCGCTTGTGGCACGAGTTCTGGGAGCCGGGCCGCCCCCTCGACGCCCCCCTGGACGCCCTCGGCCAACGCGGACGCCAGGAGCTCTCGGAGGTAAAACGGGTTACCGCCGGTGGCCAGGGCACAGGCGCTCACGAAGCTGGGCAGTGCGTCTGGGGAGCGCCGGGATAAACCGGCTTAGAGAAGGGACATGAGAACGTCCTACACCGAAGGACTAGCGATCTACGGTGGCCTCGAGTCATGCGCCGGCGCCCGCGAGGACGCAGGCGAAGCGTTGGCAGAGGGAGACGTAGGCCGGGTCATAGAGCCGCGAAATCAACTTTCCGGGGTGCCGACGCCGTCCCAGTGGTCGGAAGGCAACATCGTTGGCCGCGTGATCGCGAGCTGCCAGCGGGCCCCGCGCGGTCAGAGAGCCTGCGCATGCGTTGAGTCTCTAAGCACGAGAACCGGGAGGTCCCACGGTTGCCCGCCCAGTGGCAGGGCGGGCCGTTCGGGGAAGGCGAAAGCCGTACGCCCGAGACGAACGGCCGTGGGAAGTCTGACAGCCGTGTAGTACCTGTGAAGCTGGTGAACAACACCGGGCGACCGGTGGCGGGGCTGGTGGAGGAAAGACGGCTGGCCAAGGGGAACATGGACCAACAAAACGCGTCCCGGACCCTGAGCCGGGATGACGCGTCAAGTGCGTTGGACCGTGTGCGCCAAGCTGCACGGAAGGACAAGAAAGCGCGGTTCACGGCGTTATTGCACCACGTCGACGTCGACCGGCTCCGGAGGGCCTACTGGGCGATCAACCCAAAGGCTGCAACGGGGGTGGACGGCGTGACCTGGGGAGCCTATGGGCAGGACCTCGAGGCCAACCTCGCGGCCTTGCATGCCAGGCTCCACCGTGGCGCTTACCGGGCAAGCCCCTCTCGGAGGGTGTACATCCCAAAGCCAGACGGGCGGCAACGGCCGCTCGGCATAGCGACGCTGGAGGACAAGATCGTCCAGCGGGCAATGGTCGAGGTGCTGAACGCCATCTACGAGGAGGACTTCCTCGGCTTCTCCTATGGGTTCCGACCAGGGCGCAGCCCGCACGACGCGCTCGACGCGTTAGCGGTCGGGATCGAAAAGAGGAAAGTGAACTGGGTACTCGACGCAGACATTCGTGGGTTCTACGACGCCATCGACCACGAGTGGCTAATCAAGTTCGTCGAGCACCGGATCGCGGACAAACGGGTCCTGCGGCTCATCCAGAAGTGGCTGAACGCAGGAGTGGTCGAGGACGGGTCATGGTCGACCAGCGAGGAGGGTGCCCCGCAAGGGGGTAGTGCATCGCCCCTGCTCGCGAACATCTACCTGCACTACGTGCTCGACCTGTGGGCACGGCAATGGCGGAGGAGGCAAGCCCACGGCGAGATGATCATCGTGCGTTTTGCCGACGACGTAGTTGTCGGTTTCCAGTACCGTTCAGACGCCAAGCAGTTCCACAAGGACTTAGTGGAGCGTTTCGCCAAGTTCAACCTGGAGCTGCACGCCGAGAAGACTCGCCTGATCGAGTTCGGGCGGTTCGCCGCCGAGAACCGCAGGCGGCGCCGTCTCGGCCGGCCCGAGACGTTTGCCTTTCTCGGCTTCACGCACATCTGCGGGAAGACGAGGGAGGGACGGTTCGCGTTGCGGCGCAAGACGATCACGAAGCGGATGGCGGCCAAGCTGAGCGAGGTGAAAGCCTTGCTCCGGCAACGCCGACATTTGCCCATTCCCGAGCAGGGAAAATGGCTTGGCAGCGTGGTGCGCGGGCATACCGCTTACTACGCGGTGCCGGGCAACATCGCAGCAGTGGCGGCGTTCCGTAAACAGGTCACACGGCACTGGTTCAATGCGCTTCGGCGCCGGAGCCAGCGCCATCGACTGACCTGGGAGCGGATGCGACGGCTCGAAGCGAAGTGGCTCCCTGCAGCCCAGATCACGCATCCCTGGCCGAACGCTCGGTTCGACGCCCGCACCCAAGGCAGGAGCCCAGTGCGGTAGTCCCGCTCGCTGGGATCTGTCCGGGGGGCCGCCCGCAAGGGCGGTCCCTACCGGGAATTATCGACCTCGACGTCCAGAAGTTCTTCGACACCGTGCCCTGGGACCTGATCCTGAAGGCCCTGGGGACAGTCACTGACACCCCCTGGGTTCTGCTCTATGTGGGGAGATGGTTGCAATCCCCGCTGCAGCTCCCAGACGGCACCTTGAAAGAGCGTGACAGAGGGACCCCGCAGGGCTCAGCAGTTTCGCCCGTATTAGCTAACCTTTTCATGCATTATGCGTTCGACAAATGGATGGCCCGGAACTTCCCGGGCTGCCCGTTCGAGCGTTATGCCGACGATGGTGTCGTGCACTGTGTGAGCAAGGCCCAAGCCGAAAAGGTGCTTGCTGCAATAGCCAGGCGGATGGAGGAGGTGGGCCTGAGGCTGCACCCGGACAAGACGCGCATCGTCTATTGCAAGGACGACAAGCGCCGGGGGAGCCAC
>DAHWQF010001089.1 GCA_027334785.1 Acidimicrobiaceae bacterium | reverse complement strand
CTTCTCGTGGCTGGGTGAGCAACCGGAGGCGGACTACACCGTCCTGATGGGTGCAACCACCTATCGCGTCATGTCGCGATTCGCCGCCCAGGGTGAGCCGGGCACCGATGCCCTTGCCGGCATGGCGAAGGTCGTCTTCTCGACGACGTTGAGCGAGCCCCTTTCCTGGCCCAACACGCAGCTCGTGAGGCGGGATCCCGTAGAGGCCGTCGGAGAGATGAAGGAGGAGGGCACCAGGTCGATGCGAACGATCGGCAGCCTCACGCTGTGCCGCTCTCTCCTCGAGGCGGGCCTCGTGGACCGCTTCCGGGTGGTCGTCTTCCCCGTGATCACCGGAAGAACCGGCCGTGAGCGCATCTACGACGGCTACCCCGACGCTGCGCTGCAGATGATCGACAGCCGCACCTTCGACGGTCGCAGCCAGCTCCTCGAGTACGTTCCCACGATCCTGGCAGGGCCCCCGGAAACGAACACGGTCGGCGCCTGACCGGTTCCATCCGGCTCGGGAGGTCGTCGGTTCTCCATCACGCAGACAACGTCGGGTCGCCGATCACCGAACGGGAGCTGCC
>DAHWQF010001088.1 GCA_027334785.1 Acidimicrobiaceae bacterium | reverse complement strand
ACGGCGAGGGAGGCCATCAGCGCCTTGTGCCCATGTCACCTCGCTTTTTCGCCAGCGCGGCCAATCACCTGGACGCCGAGCGGCCAGCGGGTTGCGGGGCCGAGCAGTCTTCGTGGTGCTGAAGGGGCCCCACCGAGGGCAGCCCTTGACGGCCAAGGGCCTGGAGGAAGTGTTGGACGGGGCACGGAAACGAGCTGCCCAGGACCACGCCACCTGTCACGAACTGCGCCACACGTGCCTCACGAGGTTGCGGGAGGCGGGCATGGCCTTAGAAGCCGTGCAGGCCCAGGCAGGGCACCGCTCCGTTCTCGTCGGGTCGGTGGGTTCACCGAGACGGGCGCCCTAGGGGTCCTCGCCTGGCCCACGGGCGGCCGGCCGGGGGCGGGAACGCCGCGGGGCTCCGGCCAACGGCTCCGCCGGCGCCGCACTAGGGCGAGGCCGTCGGTCCACGCCACCCATCACGGCCCGGCATAGGCGCCAGAAAAAGGGCGCTCTCCCACAAATGGTCTCGAGCTCGCTCACGCTCGCCTGCCTCCGGCGGCTGTCTTCGGAGGCCGAGCAGTCCCGGGC
>DAHWQF010001087.1 GCA_027334785.1 Acidimicrobiaceae bacterium | reverse complement strand
ACTGGCTCGCCGACCGCCGGAAGCGCTTCGGCTACAAAGACGGCAAGGCCGACCGCTTCTTCTCCGCCCGCCAGGTGACCCGCTTGGACCCAAAGACCGGCCACCAGACCCAGGTCGTGACGACCAGGGACGACCTCTCGGCCCCAGAGGTCGCCTACTGGTGCTTCTGCCGCTGGCGCCAGGAGAACTTCTTCCGCTACATGCGCCACCGCCTCGGCTTGGACGCCCTGGACAGCTACGCCAAGCTCGCCGACGACCCGGCCCGGAGCGTCCCGAACCCGAAGAAGAAGGAAGCCGCCAAGAAGGTGAAAGAGGCCAAGGTGTCCCAGGCGCAGGCCGAGGCCCTGCTCGCGAAGGCTGTCTCTGCCGGCACCGACGGCTCCCTCGCGCCGAGCGAGGCGAACCAGGCGATCGCCGCAGCCACGGGGTCGCTCGCAAAGGCAAAGGACGCCGTCGCCAAAGCGAAAGCCGCCCAGGGGAAGGTCCCCGCCCGGGTCGCCCTGGGTGAGCTCCACCCAGACGCCGTCCGGCAAGCCCCCGAGCGCAAGAGGATCCACGACGCGGTAAGGA
>DAHWQF010001086.1 GCA_027334785.1 Acidimicrobiaceae bacterium | reverse complement strand
GGGGGACTGGCACCATCGCCTGTGCCCACTCATCCGCTTCGCCTGCGGTTGCGCCCTGGCGAAGGGCGAGCACCCGGTAGGCCGAGCGGGCGTGGAGCTGGTCTTCTATGAGCCCGAGCCCCCAGTTCCAGGCGTAGCGCCTGGCACCTTCGTGAGAGGAGATCTCCGGGTGTCGAGACGGCCGGTCGACCTCGAACCGGTACGCCTGGCACACCTGCCCCGGAGGAACCTTGAACTTGGCCATCGCTTACACGCTTGCATCCGGATGTGACAGTGCCATTGGCCCGACGTCGTTCTTGGCGCAGTTGAGCGCCTTCTCCGCCCGGTTGCGGGCACCTCGTCGGCCATAGAGGCGGGCGCAGAAGCTCGTGAGCACCTCGGTCATGTCCCGCACCAGGTCGTCGTCCGTCTCCCCGGGGTCTGCCACCATGACCCGGCGGCCCTGAGCCGACAGGGCAGCCTCCAGGTTCTCCACCCCGAAGCGGGCCAGGCGGTCTCTGTGCTCGACCACGATGGTGGCAACCGTTGCGTCGGCCAACAGGCGGGCGAGCTTGCGACGCCGCCCGTTCAT
>DAHWQF010001085.1 GCA_027334785.1 Acidimicrobiaceae bacterium | reverse complement strand
TGACCGGAAATGGACGAGCCTGGACAAGCAGACCCTCGCCCTCTTCCCTGGGACGACGGGCACCGCGGTGCTGGCTCTCAGTTTCCCTCCCGGATCCCCAGCGGGGTCGCGCCGGGTGAGCGTGGAGGTCCAAGAGCTCACCGAGCCCTGGGCCACCGAGGTAGTGGACCTTGACTTGGAAGTGCCCGCCCAACGTTCGGTGACGCTCGCGCTCGACCCGGTCAGCATCTCGGCGGGCCGGCGGGGCTCGCTGGTGGCCTTGGTGGCCAACTCGGGCAACACGACAGAAAATGTCGAGCTCGCCGGCGTCGACGACGAGGGCCGGGTCAGCTTCAAGTTCTGGCCGCCGGCGGCACGGGTGGCCCCCGGGGAGACCAAGGCGGTCAACGTCGGGGTCTCTGCGGCCCGGCCCTGGCTCGGCAACCCCAAAGTGCGCCCGTTCACCGTGAAAGAGGCCAACGGCGGAGGTGGGCGCCCGCCGGCTCAGGCCTTCGGCTCGTTCATGCAAAGGCCTTGGTTGAGCCGGAGCCACCTGGCCCTCGCCGGTCTCCTGGCCGCCGCCACCGTGTTCGC
>DAHWQF010001084.1 GCA_027334785.1 Acidimicrobiaceae bacterium | reverse complement strand
CGCATTGCCGGCGAACGTCAAGGGCGCGACCCGCCTGAGTTTTGCCGCCGTCCCACCGGCAAGGAGGAGCGCTCGCTGCATCGACGCCATCGAGAGGTAGCTCGCGAGCTCGACGATGCCAGCTAGGGCGAGCCAGTACCAGCGCACCTCGACAAGGAAGGCACTGGCCCCGGAAAGCTCGCTCGTCTTGCCGGTTATGAACCAGACTGCGAGGCCGAGGAGGACCAGGCCGATAATTGCTCGGAGAGGGCGCCAGTAACGGGCCACGAACCGCCTCGTTGCCCGGCCCATCTTCATCAAGGGATTCTCGCGCCTCTCGGCCTCAGATCCGGGGCGCCATCGCTGCCCCCCGGCCCCGGCTCGCGAGCCGCAGCTCTCCAGCGCTGCTGGGCTCTCTGGCGCCCGGGGCCTGGGGGGCGCGCCTGGCCTCACCGGCAAGCCCGGCTCGGTCGGGCGCCAACCCCCCGACACTTGCCCGCCGTGCCGGTGCCCGCCCTCCAAGTGCCTCCTCGTAGGCGCGCTCGAGGGCCCTTTCCGCCACCTGACGCTCCCAAGCTTCCCGCCGGAGCCTGTC
>DAHWQF010001083.1 GCA_027334785.1 Acidimicrobiaceae bacterium | reverse complement strand
AATGTGATCCGGTGAGCAGGAGATGAGGGTGCTCGTCGCAGAGGACGACGCTGCCCTGCGGACAGTGCTCCAACGGGGCCTCCGGGAGAACGGCTACGTGGTCGACGCCGTGGCGGACGGGGACGCCGCGGTCAAGTGGCTACGCGCCTACGAGCACGAGGTGGCGATCCTCGATTGGCGGATGCCGCTCAAGAGCGGCATCGAGGTGGTGGACGAGGTGCGGCGGCTCGGGGTGAAGACCCCGATCCTCATGCTGACCGCGCGCGACGCTCCGGTCGACCGAGTGGCAGGGCTCCACGCTGGGGCAGACGACTACCTCGTGAAGCCCTTCGACTTCGACGAGCTCCTCACCGCGCTGCAGCGGCGTCCCGCATTGAGCGTCGCGCCGAGGATCAACGTCGGCGACATGTGCTTCGACCCGGCCACCCGGGAGCTGAGCGTCGCCGGATCGCTTGTCGCTCTCACGACGACCGAGCTCTCGATCATGGAGCTGCTCTTGCGCCGCTCCCCAGCCGTCGTGACCCGTCGCTCGATCGCGCTGCAGGTGTGGGACGACGAGGCCGACGCCATCGGG
>DAHWQF010001082.1 GCA_027334785.1 Acidimicrobiaceae bacterium | reverse complement strand
TTCCTCAGAGGAGTTGTGGACGCCGACCGCGCGCTCTCGATCGTGGTCTCCGGCGATCCCGATGATTTCACAGTGAGGATCGGCATCGGCGAATGGTTGCAGCACCTAGGAGTGGCCATGTTGGAGACCCTGCTCATCTCTGACCTGTTCCTCGTGGTCGATGTGGCAGAAAGCGCATGGAACTTCGAGATCGAGGACAAGCTCGCCAAGCAGGTCGAGGCGTTCGTCGCCTGACGCCTGGCCATTGACGTCGTCGTCGCTCGGCCCTCGGGCAACGCGTCGGCTGCCTCCTCGGCATCCCCGCAAGCACGGTCGAGGTCGGCCAGGTGCAACCGGCGAGGGACCGTCCTCTCACGGGTAAGCGCAGGCCGTCGGAAGAAGACGGCGTCCCACCGCCCCAGGCAGCCGGCAGGGGTGGCGGTGGTGGGCGTTCACGATGGCGGTGTTGGCTGCCCGCAGGGTTTGTTCGCGCAGGTGCCACTGGGCGGTCCAGTCCAGGGAATCGAGGGGGGTCAGCTCGGACATGCGGGGCGTTGCCGTGGTTGCAAGCCTCAGCCCCCCCCATTTTCGCTGC
>DAHWQF010001081.1 GCA_027334785.1 Acidimicrobiaceae bacterium | reverse complement strand
CGGGGAGCCGGCCCCAGCCAGCGCCGAGCGGCGCGCGCCCGCCGGTTGGCGGCGGCGCTCGCCCTCGGCTCGGTCCTCGCCGGCGCCTTCCTCGTCGGGCTGGCCCCGCCCGGGTCGGCCTCCCGCCGCCACCTGTCCACCCCGGCGACGAGGTCGGTGATCTCCCTCGTCGCCCAGACCTCCTGGGTGCAGGGCCGATCGGGGCTCTACCTCCGCCTCGAGGTGCGCTCGCCGCTCCCCGCCTCGCGCCTCGGCCTGAAGTTCGCGCTGTACTCCCGTCTCACCAGCCGCTACGCCTTCGACCAGTCCGTGAACGGCACGGAGCCACCGAGCGAGCTCCCCGTGGACACGCCGCCGACGATCCCGCTCGGCGAGCTCGGGCGCCGGCCCGGCACCGGCGGCGACGCCGGTTGCCAGCAGGGCGAGCACGACCACGAACGACATGCCCTTTCGCATCAGCTTGCGAGCCACTCCACCACCCCTATGGTGCAATCCGAACCGTCCGCGCACCGCCTTGACCGCTTGGTTTCCTAATCTCAGCGACACCCGCCATCCCTGGCGCTCCTCCCTGGCC
>DAHWQF010001080.1 GCA_027334785.1 Acidimicrobiaceae bacterium | reverse complement strand
GACACCTGGTGGACGAGGGAGACGGCGTCGGAGGAGAAGATCGTGTCGCTGCGCCCGGCGAGCTTCAGGTGATGGGCGATGTAGCCCGTGGTCTCCTCTGCGTCCATGCCCTCGATGCTGTAGCGCAGTGCGATGCGCTGGTTGAGGGCTGCGTGCGTCCCGAGCCGGATGCGTCGGCGCAGGGTCGGCTGGCCCAATAGAACGCAGGCGAACGCGGCGCGACTGTCGAACTCGGCCGCCATGAGCAGGCGCAGCTCCTCCAAGGAGTCATCAAGCATGTGCGCCTCGTCGATGAGCACCACCACCCGCCGTCCCCACTCGGCCTCCTCGGCGGCGAGCAGGCTCGAGGCCTGGGCGATGAGCGCTGCCTTGTGAAAGCGCGGCACTCCACCGAGGGCCGAGACGATCTGGGCGTACATCCCCCTCGTGCCCATGGCCGGGTTGGCGAGGTAGACCACGGTGTGCCGGGAGGTGTCGAGCGTAGCGACGGCGGCTCTGGCCGCCACGGACTTGCCCGATCCGACCTCGCCGGTCACGAGTCCGAGGGCCCGTTCTTCGACCAGCCACGAGATGC
>DAHWQF010000107.1 GCA_027334785.1 Acidimicrobiaceae bacterium | reverse complement strand
GCACCTGACGGCCTGGGAGGGCGCCACCGGCGCCGGGCTCAGCGAGGTGACCTACCGCTTCGTCGCCTCCACCGCCGGCGACAACCACGTGATGTCGGCGCCGGCCGCCCTCGGGTACACGCCCGGCTACGGGCCGGCGCCCGTCAGGCGCTTCGAGCTGACGGGAGGAGGCTGGGCCGCGGGCCAAGGGACGGTGCGGGCCCGCTTCTATGCGGTGAGCCTGGCGCGGGCCTATGCGGTGAGCCTGGCGCGGGCCACGCCCTGACACGGGGACGTCCTGGCGCGGGAGGTGCCCCTCCCTGGAAGATCTCGTCGCCAGGGCGCAGATCGAATGGTGGTCGAAGGCTACTAAGTGCACAGTGTGACCTGCGGTTAGGGACTACTAACATCGGGGGAACCCCCTATCCTTAGGGCGAGGAAGGGCTGGTCGGAGGGCCGTAATGGGCGTCCTGGCACAAAACCTGCTCGAACGGGACAGCGCCGCCGTAGCGCTCTTCGCCACTCTCAGTAGGGCGCAGGACGGCAAGATGGCCACAACTTTAGTCCTGGGGGAGGCGGGGCTCGGCAAGACCGCGCTGTCGAAGCGGCCATCGCGGAGGCATGCCAGCTCGGGTTCGAGGTGGCCCGCGCCCAAGGCGCTGCGGCCGAGGTGGCGCTGCCGTTTGGCTACGTCTCACAGTTGTTTCCTGACGAGGGGGCAGAGGACGTGCCGGGCTTCGTTGCCACCCTCCCCCCGCAGGAACGGGCCGCCGTCGCTTGGCAACGCCTACGCGGCTGGGCCCTCCAACGGCGCCGGCGCCCGCTCCTCCTCGCCCTCGACGACCTCCACTGGGCTGACCGCGATTCGCTGATGCTCCTCGGGCTGCTTGCCCGCCAGCGCGGCCCGGCGCGCCTTTCCCTGGTGGGCGCCCTCCGACCCTGGCCTGGTGAGGCGGCTTCGTTGGCAGAAGCCCTGGCGATGGACGGGCAGGGAGAGGTCGTTCGGCTCGTGCCGCTCAGCACGGCTGCTTCCATAGAACTTGTCACCCGTCTCGCTGGCAGCGCCGCGGCCGAACAACTCGCCCCGTACCTGGACGAGCTGTGCGCCGGAAACCCCTTATTGTTGAACCAGCTCGATTCTCAGGCGGGCCTTTCCCCCGCCGGCGGCGGTGGCCACCGGCTCCTCCTTTCCCGTTTTACGGGCCTTGACGATGCTGGCCTCGAGTACGCGAGCTGCGGCAGTCTCGGGCGTACAGTTCCGGCCATCTGTGGCCGCCGCAGTAGCCGGCCTCGGCGACGCAGAAGCCCACCGGGCCCTCGATGCCCTATGCCGTAACGGGCTCGTCTCTGCCGTCGAGCCGGGCCGGGCCGCTTTCGCCCATGCGCTTCTCCGCCGGGCCCTTTACGACGACCTGCCCGGGCCTTTGCGGGCTGAGCTGCACGCCGCCACGTTCCGCCAGTTGGCCGAGCAGCGAGCGCCGGTAGGCGAGGCGGCGACCCATGCGCTCGCCGCACAATTGCGGAGCAAGCCCGCCCTGCGGGCCATCGAAAAAGCCGGCTCCGAGAGCCTCAGCCGAGGAGCGTTGCAGGCCGCGGTCGAGTGGTTTAGCGCCGCGGCCGAACTGGGTGGCCAGGACTGCCCGCCCTCGGCCAGGCTGCACCTGGCCGAAGCCCTCGATGGCACCGGTGCACCGGACAGGGCCGCTGATGTCTGCAGGGCCATCTCGAGCGACCGGCGCGACCTCGGGCCGGAGTTGGCCGCCCAGGTCGAGAGGCTCTTGGGCCGCGTCCTGTTCGAGATGGGTAGAGGCGACGAGGCCGAAGAGGCCTTCAAACGGGCCGCTGCGCTCGTGCTTAGCAAGGCGCCCAACCTGGCCATCGAAATCCTGCTCGAGGCGTCACTCGTCAGCCTTTATGGCTCCGGGGTGCGCCGCTCGCTCGAGTTCGCCGAGCAAGCCGAACGTCTCCTTGCGCCCGGGACCGACCGCCAGCTCGCTGCCTGGGTCCGGGCGGCCTCGGGCCACGCGCGCTCGCTCATGGCCCAACCGGGAGGCGTCGACGAGGTCGAGCGGGCCATCGCCTCATTGCCGCCTGGCACGGGCTTGCGCGGCCTGCACGGCGCGGCCTCTTGGGGGCCCAGGCTGGTCCAGCTCCAGACGGCCAAGCAGGCCGAACGCTTCGACGAAGCGATGCGCGCCTACGAACTGGCCATGGAAGAAGCCATCAGCTCGCCAGTGCGCCTGTCCACGAGCATCTACTCGGTTGCCCACGCGGACACTGTCGCCCGCCTCGGGCGGATCAGCGAGTCGCGCGACATCCTCCTTGCGGCGGACGAGGACTCACCCTACCTGGCAGCGCGCCGGCCCTGGGTTCACGTCGGCCTCGCTTACACCAACTACCAGCTGGCCGACTTCGCCCAGGCCGCTTCATACTGCCAGCAAGTCGAAGCGGCCATCGGCGCCGAAGGCGACACGCTCCCCCTGCTGCGGTTCTGGCTGTGGTTACGTGCGTTGCGGCTTGCACCTGAACAATGGTCAAGTCGAGATGGCAACCGAATTGGCCCGGCGGGCAGAGCTCGTGAGCGAGAAGGCTGGGGTCTTAGAGCCCTGTTTCCCCTGGCACTCTGCCGCTATCGATGCCTACCTGGCAGCAGAGAGGTTGGCTGACGCTGCTCGCTGCGTGGAGCGCTTGGAACAGCTCTGCGAAAAGGTCCCGTGCCGCTGGCCGAGGACAGTCGCCGCGCGCGGCCGTGCCGAGCTGGCTTTCCGGGCGGGTGACAGCCAAGCAGCCGCGCACTGGTTCGGGCGTGCCCTCGCCTGGCAAGAGGGGCTCCCGATGCCGCTGGTCAAGGTCGAAACCCTGACGAGCTATGGGGCGTTCCTCCGGCGCACCCGCGCCACGGCCAAAGCACGCGATGTCCTCGGTGAGGCGGTACGAACGGCAGCTGAGCTCGGCGCCCGACGCCTCGAGACCGTCGCGACCGAAGAGCTGCACCTCGCCGGCGGCCGGCGCCGCACCGGCCCCCATCGAGCCGCGACCGGAGGCGGTGACTGGGCAAGCCTGCTCACGCCCGCACAGTTGCGGGTAGCCCAGCTCGCTGCCAGTGGCCTCACGAACGAGGAGATCGGCCGGCGCCTCCTCATTTCCGCCCGTACCGCTGAGCACCACCTGAGCAGCGTCTACCTGGCGCTCGGCCTCACGGGACGGCGCCAGCTTCCCCAACGCCTCGCCGTGCAGTGAGCTCGGCAAGGAAAGGGGGCCTCGGCCGGGGCTGGCCGGCGGCAGGCGCGGTCCCCGTGTCTTTGCCGCTACTTGTGGCATACGCACGGATCCATCCTTATTAATGGGGGTTCACCCCCATGTCCCACCCCATCAGCGGATGTCATTATTGGCGCAGTGAGCCCCGCCGGCGGCATGACCGAGCCGACCCGGCCTGCAACGCGGGCACGGCCCGCAAAGGAGGATGGCACTGTGGCAACAAAGTCTTCCCGCCCGTCGGCTGTGTTCGTCGCGGTGGCCCTGTTCGCCCCCATGGTGCTCGCCAGCAGTGAGACCGCGTACGCCTCCAGTCGCATGGCCCAGGCCAACCTGAGCGGCAACGCCTTTTTCCCCCTGGTCGTAGGGGCGACCTGGAAGTACAAAGAGTTGGGCGGGCCCACTGGTGGACCAGCCCTCACGATACACGTCCTCCGTGCCCATAAGATCTCCAATGGGGAAGCGGTGGACGTTCAGGACACCATGGGCGCTGGAACGTTCACCGCTCAGTACATAGTGGGGGCCAACGGTGCCATCGAGGTCGAGGCGAGCACCGGGAGCGGCTCCACCAAAATGACCATCACCGGCACCAGCAGCTACTTCATCCCGAGCGCGTCGCAGATCGCCTCCTGCCACCCGTGCCACTTCTCGGCCAATTTCACCACTGCGGTCTCGCGCTTTTCGATGAAGGAGCACCTGGCGGAAACCGCCACCAGCATGGGCGCTCAAACGGTGAACGTGCCGGCCGGGACGTTCCATGCCCAGAAGCTCCAGATGGCAATGAAGATCACCTCGAGTGTTTCAGGCGTTCCTTTCGTCGACACTGCCAGTTATGCCGTTTTCCTGGTGAAGGACGTCGGTGTGGTCGAGACCGGCGCCGGTACCGTGAGCACTTCGGTTATGGGCCATGCCACCAACGCGTCGACCGGTACCGAGGAACTGCTCGACTATACGCCATAGTCGACGAGCCACAGCCAGGGGTGGGAGCGGCCATCATGACCCAAGGGCCGTTGCCCGAGGCCGAGCAGCATGTGGGTTACAGGGCAACACTACGGGCGGAAGGCGGCTCTCCTCCCTATAGCTGGAGCGTCGTAAACACCTTGGCCCAGGGGGCCAATGGTGCGTGGCGGCGGGTGGGCAACCGTTCCTAAACACTGAGCAGGAGTGAGTCCTGCCCGGTGGGTGGCCCCGAACGGTCTTGGGCCACCTGGCCACCTGGAGGGGGCCGGTCGGCCGGTCGGGTCTTGCGCCACGGGTGTGGCTGCCCTCGGGCCTCGCGGGCTCCGGGTCTCCTGTTTCGCTGCTCGCACAGGCCGGGCGGTACCGGCGTGGGCCGCACGGCGGAGTCGGTAGCTCTCTCTTGCCGATCCTCTGGTCGGGTCGAGTCACACCTTTCCCGTCGCCGTGCTCGCTGTGCGAGCCCGCGTCGCCCGATCACCAGGGCCGCCGCATGGTGGCCGCTAGCGTCGGGCGAGATGTCGTGCAGGGCGTCGAGCCAGTGCTCAGCGCCCCACATGGAGGTGTAGGCGGGGTCGACGGCGATGACCGCCAGGCCCCGGTTCGCAGCCATCTGGGCCAGCCGATCTCGGAAGCGGGACGTCGGGATACCCGCGACCAGGCGCCGGAAGGCTCGGCCACGCCGGCCCCGCGCCGGGCGGCGCCCGGCGCGCTCGCGGCCCTCGTGGCGTGCCTCGGCGAAGTCGAGGTCCTCGACCACGACCGCGGTGGCCCCGCTCGTCTCGGCCAGGGCGATCAGCTCGGAGATGGCGGCGCGCAGGTGCCCGTCCCGGGTCGGCGCCGCCAACCCGGCCAGGTCGAGGGGGATCGTCACCGGGGCACCGACCGGGTTGCCCGAGGCGTCGACGACCGCCGCTGCCAGGTGAGCGGCGTTGAGGTCGACGGCGACCACCGGGGCGGCCCTCAGCTCAGCCAGGGTGAACGGCGCCGGCTCCGTGGGCGCCTTCCACGAGGCGTCGAGATACCAGCGATCCTTGCCGGGGTCGTAGGTGATGTCGTAGCGGACCGCCCCCGAGGCTGCTTGGGCGGCCACCTCGGCACCCCGGTAGGCGAAGCTCACCAAGACACTGAGCCGGTAGCGGCCGTGGGGACGGTTGGCCAAATGAGCCAGCGGGGCGGGCAGCTTGACCTCGACCCATCCCTCACTCGCGTGCCAGCGGACCGTCTCGTTGCCCCAGGTCTTGTCGGCTTCGCCGTCGGCGGTGATGAACCACCGTCGGCTCTGCCAACGAGCCTGCCACGCCGCCTCGTCCAATCCAGCCTGCCCCAGGTGGTAGCGGGCCCGGGCGAGGGACGCCCCACCCCGGCAGATCGACACCCGCCCCTCGCTCAGTCGTTGCCCCACCTCGACGAGGCGAGCGGCGAGGCTCTGGAGACGGCGCTGCTTGTCGAAGCGCTCGGCCGCGCTCACATACCCGCGAGTGCGGCCGGCCCGGCCGCCTACGGGGGCGGCCAGTCGCCGGCGTATGCGCCCGGTCCTGACCCGCAGACTGCGGGCCTCGGCAACCAGGTTGCGCTCGGCCAAGCCCCAGGCGTCCTCGGAGCTGCGGGTGATCGCCCCAGCCCACCGTGACGAGGACGCCGGCGTGAGTGCTCTTTTGCGTTCCCGGCGCGACGCCGCCGCCGCCTTGGCGTCCAGGCGGCCCTCGGCGCAGCGTCGAGCCAGGTCCGCACCGGCCAGCGATCCCAGGTGGTCCCCGAGTGCTGCCAGCACCTCGGCGTCGGCCTCGTCGAGCTTCAGGCGCGTGCGCACCCGCGCCCCTGAAGGCGCAGCGACGACGAAGGGGCCGGCGAGGGCCCGCAGACGCCGACGCCGGCCCATCAGTGCAGCGCCTCGAGCGCCGGCGGCAGCACCGGGACCACGCGCCCATCGCCGAGGTCGATCTCGTGGACCGAGGCACGGTGCAGCACAGACGACGCCCAGGTGCCGGTACCGCCCTGGTCTTTCCACGCCCTCGGCCACGCCTCGGCCAACTCATCGCCAGACCCCGGCGCGGGCGGGGCGAGCACCGAGCAGCCCACGAACCCGCCGGCCACATCGAACGACATCGCCCACACCACCCCCTCGGGCGCGAGCAGCGCCGGCTTCTTCCCGGCGCTGCGCCAAGAGCTGCAAACCAGCACATACGCCGCCGCGTTCCGAGCGGTCTGCCGCATGCGCAACACGGCGACGCCACAGATCGAGCACGACACCTCGACCTTGGCCGTCGCGGGCCGCCGGGCGTTCCCCGCCTTGCGCTGCTGGCACTTCACGAGCCAGCCGGGCGGCTGTCGGGCCCACCCGTCGAGCTGCTCACGGCTCACCCGCCTCACACCCGGCCTCTTCAGGTCGCCACCCGAGACGCCCGGCTCCTTGCCGGCTTCGCCCAAAGAGACCGTGATGGTCATGGCGCCATCTTCTCACCGGCCTGTGACAGTGCCATCGGCCCGACGTCGTGCTCCGCACAGCGCAGGGCCTTCTCCGCCCGGTGACGAGCGGAGCGCCGCCCATACAGCCTGGCGCAGAAGCTCGTGAGCACCTCGGCCATGTCGCGTACGAGGTCATCGTCGACCTCGCCTTCGTCGAGCACCACGAGGCGGCGTCCTGTCGCCGAGAGAGCTGCCTCTACCAGCTCGGCGTTCATCCGAGCCAGTCGGTCCCGATGCTCGACGACCACCACCGACACCTTCGGGTCTGCGAGCAGGCGGCGGAGCTTGGGGCGGGGCCCGTTCATCCCCGAACCAACCTCGGCCTCCACGCGGACGACGCCGTGCCCTGCCTTGGCCGCCCATTCGCTCAACCTGGCCACCTGACGGCCCAGATCGGCGCGCTGGTCATGCGACGACACTCGGGCATAGAGCCCGAGCGCCACCGGGGCAGGACCAGCAGCGTCAGGGGCGACCAGCACGCTGCGGCTGTTCACCCGGACCGCCGGCACCGGCAAGGTCCCCTGGCGAAACCAGCGGTAGGCGGTCTGAGGATGGACGCCCTGTGCCCTCGCCCACTCCGTCAGGTTCACGACGTCCAGCATAATCCCCAGTACGTTCGTACGCTCAGTATCGCTTACTATTTACGGAGCAGTTCGGAACCCCATGATGACGCGAGATGCCGGGGTCTGTTGCGCAAGCGGGCACCTGGTTTGCCCCGATCACATCGAGAACTGCCTGCACCTCTGGCTTCGCCGGCATGGTTCCTGCGCTCCTCGCATTCGGGACCGGCGGCTTCGAAGCGGATCACGACGGACCGCATGGATGGCTGCCCCGTTGATGGCTCCACAACCCAGGCTCCGAGCGGCAGGAACCGGGCGCCCGTGGCGGAGCCCGGCGTTCCGACCGGCGTGCGACCACGCCGCCGAATGCCGCCAAGGAGGGACCCGGCGCAGACCGGCCTTATACGGCCGTCATTGACACGCCGAGAGCCCTCGGTAAGAGTAGTGGTATGCTTGATAGTATGAGCACTACGGAGAAGGTGACCGTGAGCCTCCCGGCCGAGTTGTTGGCGCGGATCGAGCACCGGCGCCACGAGCGGGAGTGCAGCCGGTCGGAGGTCGTCTCCGATCTGTTGTGGCGCGGCTGGCGTCAGGTGGAGACGGAAGAGCGCGAGGAGCTTTATCGAGCCGCGTACCAGGCGCAGCCCGAGACTGAGGAGGAACGTGCCTGGGCCGAGGGAGCAGCGGACGACCTGCTCAGCCAGGAAGGCACCGGTTGGGACGACACCGGACAGGTTGCCAGTGCGGCGAGCTGAGGTCTGGTGGGCGGAACGGCCGCCTGGTCAACGCCACCCAGTCTTGCTGCTCTCTTGGGATGCACACGGCACGTGGCGCGACCGGGTCACTGTCGCCGACATCACCACCCGGGCCCGAGGACTCGACGCCGAAGTTCCGCTCACCGCCGGCGACGGGATGCCTCGACCCTGCGTGGTCAATCTGGACAACCTGGCGACGGTCCCGCGCAGCGTCCTTCGGTCCCGGATCACCACGCTAAGCGCCCATCGGATGGCCGAGGTCAGCAGGGCAGCGCACCTGGCCCTCGGGTTCCCACTCCCTTGCACAGTGGACTAGCCGGCCGCCCGTCGCGATGTGATTGAGGGCCCAGGCGCCGTAGCTCGCCCCCAAACGAGGCCCGCCAGGCCTACGAGACCACGGGCGCGGTCATCTTGGCAACTAACAGTACGCTTACGAGCCTGACCAGGCGCTTGACGCCTCCCGTCAACAAAGGATTGTTGATGGTAGGCAGCGTGTTGTCTATGTAACTGTCGCCATGCCGAGGTGACCGAAGAGATCCTCCATACCTGAGCGCAGTTTTTCGTAGTCGTGCTCGACGGGCGTCCAGTTCTGTTGCGGCTGACAGCTCGGCGGGGACTTCGGACCTCCCCGATCAGCGGGGCAAGGACGCGGTCCCGGATGGTGGTGACAGCGGTGATGGTGCGGAGGGCCTCGGGCCGCACACGGTAACGGCGGGTTTACCTTGCCTGAGATGTAGCTCGATAGCCGAGGCCGCGAGGTGCCGACTCGACTCAGGGACGCGAAAGAGCTCGGGTGCAGCTCTCCTGGAGTGAGAGCTCTCACGACCTTCTCCCTGGTCAAGCGGCTGCACTAGCTCCTCGCATCTCCTGATCGGCTGAAATCCACCACTTTCTGCTTCGCCTGTGCGAGTATCTGCTAGCCAATAGCTAGCAGAAGGAGGGTGTAGGGTATGGGTCGTGGCAGCTCGCAAGGGCAGCGAGGTCCCAAGGATGGTACGGGGCACTGTCCTCGTGCACCGCAGGCGTTGCGGGAAGCCCAACTGCCGGTGTGCAACCGGCGGGGCCGTGCACGAGTCAACCGTGCTCAGCTACAAAGAGAGAGGCAAGACGAAGTTCTTGATGCTCCCGGCGGAGGACGTGGGAGCGGTACGTGCGGCGACGGAGCGCTTCCGGGTGGCCAAGGCCCGCTTGGAAGCAGTAGGGAACGCCGGCCTGGCCCAGCTCGTAGTACAGCTCCACCTGCCGGGGGCGGGCGCTAGGTGC
>DAHWQF010001079.1 GCA_027334785.1 Acidimicrobiaceae bacterium | reverse complement strand
GACTTCATCTTTCCCGGCCCCGAGCCGTTCTCGGTGTACTTCGAGTACGCCGCCAACGACACCTCGATGGGCAGAGCCTACCTGTTCGGCAAGCCCGACATCTCCGCCGGCATCGACTTCGCGCACCTCGGGCCCTTCGACCTGACGTACGAGTTCAACTCGTGGTCGCCCACCTGGTACGTGCACACCGCGACCAACGTGCAGACGGGCTACCTCGACGGCCTCACCAATTACGGCGCCAACATCGGCAGCTGGTTCGGCGATCAGCGCGTGCTCGCCACACCCACCTCGATCGCCGACCCGGTCGGCGGCCAGAGCGACATGCTGCGCATCGGCTGGACGCCCTCCTTCGGCGGCTACATGCAGCTCAGGCTCCGTGCGCTCGCCGACGAGGGGCAGACCGTCTTTGCCACCTACCCCTACAAAAATGAGTACCTCGGCTCGCTCGGCTACTCCTACCCCTGGCACGGCTACGCGGTCGGCCTCGAGCTGCAGGCCGGCCGGGACGTCTTCGGCGCCCACTACGTGCGGATCGAAGCGAATCTGCGCGACGGGGAGGCGCTGCTCAGTCGTTT
>DAHWQF010001078.1 GCA_027334785.1 Acidimicrobiaceae bacterium | reverse complement strand
GGGGCGCCCGGCTGTTCCGCTTCCGCGAGGGCTGGCGCGGGGTGGAGACCTGGCTGCGCCTCGAGGGCGGCGAGGTCGTGGCGCAGCAGCCGGAGCACGCGCCGGGCGATCCGGACCCGGCGTGAGGCCGGCCTGGGCGCGGCGCCGGATTCTGGGCACGCTACGCACGGCCGGACCGGGGCGGGGCCGCCCCGCGGCGAGGGAGGGGCAAGCGTGCGAGCGGACGGCATGGAAGAGGCGGAGGCCGAGCTGGAGCGCATAGACCTCATGCGGGACCGGACCGGGGCCGGGTACGCGGCGTGCTGGCGGGCGCTGCGGGAGGCGCGCGGCGACGTGGTGCGCGCCATGCCCTTGCCGGCCTTCGGCTACGGGCCGAAGCCGGCGCGGATCGCCGAGCATCTCGGCCGGATGGGCGATGCGCGCTCGATCAGCCTGATCGCCATCGCGGCACTGGGGATTCCGGCCGACTTCCCGGAGACCGCGATCGACGAGGCGAAGCGCGCCCGCGGCGTCCGCCCCGGCCGGCGGACCGATCTGCGCGAAGTGCCGCTGGTGACGATCGACGGCGCCGATGCG
>DAHWQF010001077.1 GCA_027334785.1 Acidimicrobiaceae bacterium | reverse complement strand
AAGCTGAACGGGACCACCCTCAGAGCAGCCTGGGTCGCGGCTTGAGCCTTCTGCGGGCCACGGGCCCTTTGAGCAAGCTGCCTCAGGGGCAGCTTTGCCACCCCTGGCCGCGCTGAACGCCATCGCACGCGGTCTTGCCGATGTGGCACTGGGGATGTTGGGCCGCCGGCGCCTTGGGCCCCTGAAGACGGAGCGCACTGCGGCGGAGGCCTGTCACAGCCCGCAGCGAGCCACCATTGACGCCCGTCAGCGGCTACTTCTAGGCCGCTGATGCATAAGTGTTATTATGCAGCACGATCAGACGGCCAGCCCGGCTCAAAAGATGTGAAGGCCGAACAGGCTCGCCACCGATATCAGGGCAGGCATGTCGGGGGTGATCGGGACGGTCTCTATGACGTCCACCTGTAGGTCCTCGTCGTCGAAGAGCGCCCAGCACTCCCACCCGCTCCGGATACGCGACTCGTAGCGGATGCCTGCGTACCGGGACCGGTCACCGTCGGCTGCCATATAGGCCCACTCCGAGATCATCCTCGTCACGCGACGGTCGGGACCTCGCACGGTCGACACGTCCAGGTCG
>DAHWQF010001076.1 GCA_027334785.1 Acidimicrobiaceae bacterium | reverse complement strand
CGTCGTCACCTTCGCCCCCCCGCCGGTGGCAACGGCTGGTCGTCGCCCAAGAGGTCGCTGACGGCGACCGGCCCGTCGCAGTGCGGGCACATGTCGCCCCTGCCCAAAGACCTCATGAACGTGCGGCATTCTTCGCAGTACTGCTCCCCGATTTTCAGCAGTGGGCTAACTGTGCAGATCTGTAACCTTAGGGCCTGCTTGGTTCACGTGGGAGCCAGCTCGGCGTCATACCGTCTCTCACGTGCCGAAGTGCCCCCTGCTGATCCCGCCCGAGGGCAGCCGGTCGTTCCGGGTGGAGCTGCCCGACGGCCGGGCTTATTGGACGGTGGTCGACGACGCCTACCTGAAGGTGGAAGTCGCTGACCGGTTCTTGTTCGACTTGCGTTTCGGGCTTGACCGCTCGGAGGGCACCACGAGGATGTACGCGGGTGAGCTGGCCTGCTTCTTGGGCTGGCGCGCTCCGCCGGGACAACCCCAACCGCGCCTGGGCCAAGTCCCGCGACGCCCGGGTGGTGCCCGTCGGGAGGTGGGTCCTCGCCTATTACGACCGGTACTCGCAGGAACGCCTGGCCTGCCC
>DAHWQF010001075.1 GCA_027334785.1 Acidimicrobiaceae bacterium | reverse complement strand
CCAGATGGACGCCCACCGTCAGGAGGCACTCGACGCGATGAACGAGGTACTAGCCGAAGCTCAACTTCCTTCTCTCAAGCCCATCGGCACCTGGTAAGTGCGGCAGGCACGACCGTCGCGTCCCCGGCTCGGACGCCTCAAGGCGAGAGTCATACGATGCGAAGGTAGATATGGCGGGCTCCTGACCTGCCAATTCGCAGTGACATCCACATTGACCAGGACATTTGCTGCCCAGTCACGCCACGCCGAGCCACCTGTCGCCGTACCGTTCGCGCACGGTTCGCGCACGGAGGGCGGATGCCGCGGACCCATGGAAAGGGGGACTCTTGCCAAGTGGTCGGCGCTTGGTCAGCGCCCGCCCGCTGGCTGCGTGTTGCTCAAGGGGCGGCCAGAGCAAAACGCCCCCCTTAAAGCTGGCGGCCACACGCCCTAGACCCATGGCCAGTCACTTGCTTCTGTCCGATCTTGGAGCCTGTTCGTGGACCCACAACATCGACTGCTGGTTGCCGTTTTGCCGGACGAAGTACAGACCGGGGTCGGTGGTGAACGGCGGTGACGGTACGTCGGCGAGCTTGGTG
>DAHWQF010001074.1 GCA_027334785.1 Acidimicrobiaceae bacterium | reverse complement strand
GTACCCCGACCAGACGTCCAAGGTAACGCCCATGCAGGAACACCTCGCCCTCGCCAATACCGTGAGGGTGTGTCAGACCTGGATCCGCAGGTAACGGCGCGAACGTAGGTTCGAATACGTGACAAAGGTGCCTCCCGCTTGGGAAAATGGTGTCAGGAAACACTCCGGTATCCCGAGCGAAAGGCACCCGTCTGGTGGCAAGGATAGCAAAACCCAACAGAAAGCAAAAGCGCGCGCCGAGGGTACGTCTTGGCGCCCCCGATGGTCGTATCACCCCGAGGGCCGGCCTCCACCTGGTGGCTAAGCTCGACCAGCTCCTCGGTATCTCTCGCACAATTGACGCCGCGTCGCCGCGTATAAAGGAGCGGCGTCGCGGGCTCGGCATGGGCAAGCTGGTGGTCTCGCTCGCCGAGACGGTGCTCTCGGGCGGGGACTTCTTGGTGGACTTGGACTACCAACGAAAAGACGCCGCCGGGCTGGCCTTGCGCGCTGTGCCCGACGTGCCCGCCTCGACCACGGTGATCAGCCTCGGCAAGCGCTTCTCGGCCGAAGCCCGCCAAGCCGTGGAGCGGGCCAAT
>DAHWQF010001073.1 GCA_027334785.1 Acidimicrobiaceae bacterium | reverse complement strand
CGCCGGGTCCGCTACATGGGCAAGTCGGGCGTGTTCGAAAAGCCGGTGCGGGCGGCGCTTTTCCGTTCGCTCGGAGGTTTCCCCGTCCACCGCGGGACCGCCGACCGCGAAGCGCTCCGCATCGGCCAGGCCGCCCTGGCGGCTGGAGAACCGTTGATCGTATTCCCCGAAGGCGGCCGCCGTTCGGGCCCGGTGCTCGGGGATCTCCTGGACGGGCCGGCGTACTTGGCGACACGCGCCAACGTCCCGATCGTCCCGGTGGGTGTGGGCGGCACGGAGAGGGTACTGCCGGTCGGTGCGAGCCTGCCGCACCTGGGGCGGGTGGTACTGGTCGTCGGCAAGCCGCTCTGGCCTCCCAGCCTGCTCGACAACGGGCGCGTCCCGCGCGACAAGGTCCGGGAACTGACAGCGCGCCTACGTGCCGAACTGCAGGACCTTTTCGACCAGGCGCGCAAGCTGGCCGGGGAGGACTAGGGCCTTGGGCGTCACCCGGAGGCCACAGGTCACCGATCACCGATAAGGCAACGGTTCACCGAAAGGAAGGGTCGTAGATGGAGTACAGGCAATTAGGGCGGAGCGG
>DAHWQF010001072.1 GCA_027334785.1 Acidimicrobiaceae bacterium | reverse complement strand
GCGCGTCCCAGGAGGCCAGGGTGGGCCGCTCGGTAGCGCCTGACGATGCTGGCCTCGTGGAAGGCTTGCGGGCGCACGACCCCGATGCCCTCCAGGAGGTCGCCAACAGCTATGGCGGCCTCCTTTTCAACCTCGCTCAGCGCATCACCGGCTCTACGAGCGACGCCGACGACGTGGTCCAAGAAACGCTCCTCAGGGCTTGGGGATCCCTCCCGGCGTCGGGCCCTGTCCATTTGCGCGCTTGGCTCTGCACTGTAGCGACGCGCCTTGCCCTCAACGAGTTGCGCCGCCGGCGCCGCCACCCGGTTACGCGGCTGCCCGCGGACGGGCGGGCCGACGCCACCCAACATCTCCCGCCTGGCGCCCTAGCCGAGCCACGCCCGGGCTATGACCCTTACAAGGCGGCCGCAGCTCACCTGAGCGAGGCAGACACCCTCCGTGCCCTGGCGAGCCTGCCCGGGACGCTCCGGGCCGCCCTAGTGCTGAGGGCGTTGCACGGCCTCGACTACGCCGAGATCGCTGGCGCTCTTGGCTGCAGCGTCGGTGCTGCTCGGGTAAAGGTGCACCGCGCCCGCCAGCA
>DAHWQF010001071.1 GCA_027334785.1 Acidimicrobiaceae bacterium | reverse complement strand
GCGTCGGCTGGTCCGCGACAGTCCCGCCCCGGGCCGCGGCGGCGACCAGCGCCGCCTGCGCCGCGCGGTCGAGGACGGCCAGCCCGGTTGCGGCGCTCCGGAGGGCGTGGGCTATCTCCCTGCGGTCGGCGTCTTTTGTCAGGTAGCTCCGAGCGCCGGCGGCGAGCGCGGCCAGCACGGAAGCGTCGTCTGCGTAAGTCGTGAGCACAACGATGGCGACGTCGGGGTGCTCGCGCGTGAGGCGCCGGCTCGCTTCGACGCCGTCCAGGACCGGCATGTGGAGGTCCATCAGTACCGCGTCGGGCTCGAGGCGGGAGACGAGGTCGATCGCTTCCTGCCCGTTGGCGGCGGCACCGACGACCTCTATGTCTGGGAGGAGCCCGAGCATGAGCACGAGCCCCTCGCGGACGGTGGCCTGGTCGTCGGCCACCACGACCCGTAGCGGTGCCGGCTCGCCCCCTGGCCCGCTCATTGGGGCACCTGCGCGGTCACGACCCACTTGCCCCCTCCGTCGGGCCCAGCGAGCAACGAGCCGCCGATGAGGAGCAGGCGCTCGCGCATCCCAGCGAGGCCGTAGCCC
>DAHWQF010001070.1 GCA_027334785.1 Acidimicrobiaceae bacterium | reverse complement strand
GAGATGCTCCAAGCCGTCGGCGCCACACACTTTGCCGACGCGCGGGTTGGCAGCCTCTCGGGCGGCGAGCAGCAGCGGGTGATGATCGCCCACGCGCTCATCAGCCGGCCGAAGCTCCTGCTGCTCGACGAGCCCCTGGCCAACCTGGACCTCCGCAGCGAGCAGGAGGTCGTGGATCTCGTCGCCCGGATCGCCAAGGATCAGGGGCTTGCGGTCTTGATCTCGGCGCACGACCTGAACCCGCTGCTCCCAGTGGTGGATCGGGTCGTGTACGTGGCCAACGGCCACGTCGCCAGCGGAACCACCGACGAGGTGGTGACGAGCTCAGTGCTGACCGAGCTGTACGGGCACCACGTGGACGTCATCCGGCTCCACGGTCGGATCCTGGTCGCCGCCAGCCCGGGGCTGAGCGCCGAGCGCGGAGAGCTGGAGGACTCGATCGACGGCGCCACGGCGGTCTGAGCGTGGGCGGCTTCTGGTCCCACGTCGTAGAACCCGGCTTCTTCCAGAGCCAGACCGTGCAGGTCGCCCTGCTCGTCGGTGGCGTCGTCGCCGCGATCTCGGGCGTCGTGGGGGTGTTC
>DAHWQF010000106.1 GCA_027334785.1 Acidimicrobiaceae bacterium | reverse complement strand
AACGAGGAGGGCGCGCTCGGGTGGGAGGCAGTCGGGATGACCCCCCTGGCTGATGGGAGGGTCGCCGTGCTGTTCAAAAGGCCCCGACGGCAGTAGCTGGCCACCGCCCGTGCAGGGGCACTGGCCAAGATCGAGCCGATCACGCTCGTCATCGTCACGTGCTGGCCCCGCCGTTCCACCAGGTAGTCGGATTGCAGCCTCAGCTCAGGATATTCACGGCCCGCGAAACGACCACAGCGACAGTCACCAGTGCGGCCAGGGACTGCAGCATCATGAGGAACTTGGCCCATGCGGTGAGCGGCATGGTGTCGGTCGGGCTGAACGCGGTGGCGTTGGTGAACGACGTGTAGAGGTAGTCAAGGAAGCTCGGGACCCATCCGGGTGCCGAGCCCGGCGTGGACATTTGCGGGAAGAGGAAGTCAGCGTGACGACGCTCTGGCTCCTGCCTTGCAGCAGGCCCGCCGCGGTCGAGCTCCCAGTACCAGAGCCCGAACACGATGACATTAGTGAGCCAGACCGGGACTGACGAATATACGAGTGGTCGTCCTGCGGTCTTGGCGACGTAGAGGAGAGCGTGGATGAGCTCCATGAGCGAAACGAAGTTGGCGATAGTGATGAGGGAAATCAATGCGACGCTGACGGAGCGGAGGCGCCTCTGTTCGGTAGAGATGTGACCGGGGTTGGCAATGAGGAGAACAACGACCAGTGCACCTTCGAGAGCGGGGATGAGCGCACGATTTCCAAGCCCTCGGATGAGCGTCTCGGGTAGTATGAGCTGGAGCGCAACCGCTGCTAAGACAGCGAGGAGGGCCGGCCAGCGCGGCTCGTGGTGCGACTGAATTCCCCAGGCGATAGCGTCGTCGCGGCTGCGCATCTGCGCGTCGTCCATGAGGTGAGACTACCGGGGCATCAAGGGCAAATCGGGGATGCCCATACGCGAGCTTCGATAACGTGGCGCCCCTCACCAGTCCCGCACGCCACATAAGGGGCGGGGGGCCGCCCGCGAGGGCGGTCCCTACCGCGACAGCTAAGGGCCCGCCGGGCCCGCCGCCGGGCAGAATTCATTCACGAGTTGACGTACGACTTGGCCAAGAACCACGGTTTCGTCGGCATCGAAGAGTTGCAGGTGAAGGACATGACCGCCTCCGCGAAAGGGACGGTCGAAGAACCCGGGAAGAACATCGGCCAAAAGGCAGGGTTGAACCGGGGGATATTGGAGAACTCCCCAGGCGAGCGGCGCCGCCAGCTCGGCTACAAGTGCCCCAAGTACGGGTCGGTCTCGTGGCCGTCCCCCCACCTGGGACCAGTCAGACCTGCCCGGAGTGCAGGACGCGGGACCCGCAGAACCGTCCTGGCTGCGGGCGGGCCTTTGCCTGCGTGGCCTGTGGGTACCAGGACCACGCCGACCGGGTGGCTGCCCTCAACATCGAACGACGAGCAGTAGCGATCCTTGCCGCTGGGCCAGCGGTGCGCAGCACGGGCAGGCGCAAGCCGAGGCACGGCCCCAAGGCCGTAGGCGGTCCCGTGAAGCAAGTAGCCCCGGTTCTTCCAAGAACTGGTCGTGCCGAAAGCAGGGTTGCGTGAACAACGCGACCGAACCCTCCCCGGGCAGGCCCGAGAAGCCTCGCCCTTCAGGGCGAGGAGGAGTCACGGGAAGCCCGGGGCGACGAACGAGGAAATACTGGCCCCCGCCGAGGCCACCTACGTCGACCATTTCGTCCGCACCCTGCCCGACGGCTATAACACCCTCCTCGACGAGGAGGCGTCGAACGTCTCGTCGGGCCAAAGGCAGCTCCTCACGATCGCCCGTGCCTTCTTGGCCGACCCGAGCATCCTCGTACTCGACGAGGCTTCTAGTGTAGTGCCTCGCTTTTAGCTTGCTAGTTGGTCGAGGGCGACCCTGCCGCGGCGCCCCTTCTTCAAGATCTCCTCCGCGGTCGCCGTCCACACGAAGGGCTTGGGGTCGTCGTTGCCGTCAGCCCGAGATCCGCCAAAAAGTCGAGCGGATGAGGGAGGCGTCACCGCTACCGGAGCCAGGTGGCTGCGCTCCCGCTCCGAGTCGTCATAGCTGTTGCAGAGAACATGAAGTTCTGGGCGCAACGCGGTGGACGAACTCCACATAAGGGAAGTCGTCCAGGTGGCCGTCCTCACAGGTGACGAGGAAGCGTGCCGGCACGCAGGCCCGGCGGTTCACGTTCCTTACCCTGGCCTGCTTCTGGCACCCGGCGTGCACCCACTTTGCGAGGTCCGGCCGGCGTCCCCAACGACCCACTGGGGCAGCAAAGTCAAGTGCGTACGGGCGCCACAGCCAAGAATCCTTCACCCGCCAGCCAATCGGCCTGCTTGCGCAGGTCCGGGCTCATCCCCATTGCGTCGTGGACCACCACGACACCCGGGAACGGCCCGTCGCCGCCCGGGTTCGCCAGGTAGGCCGGAACCTCGCCGCCGGGGGCGGGGATCTTGACGTCTGGCATTGGTCCACCCTATCTGCCTCGTCTGCCGCCTGGCCAGGGAGGGCCCGAGGTGGGCCTGCCTGCGTGCCGTCGACGAGCGGTTCAGGTATGCTTTACTTATTGTCGATACCTAATATCATAGGTACTTATCGCGAAGGATCGAGCACCCATGCCGGTCGGCGCTACCAAGGCTGAGGCGAGCACGGAGCGGGGCGGGTCCCCGTCTCAGGCGCTGGCTGGCCGCTTGCGGCTGTCGATGATCCGACTCAGCCGCCAGCTGCGCCGCTACGACCCCTCGGAGCTCACCATCGCCCAGCTTTCACTGCTCGCCAGTGTGGTGCGGGGCGGCCCGATCGGCGTCGGCCAGCTCGCCGAGATCGAAGGGCTGCCCTCCCCGGCGGTGACACGCCTTGCCGACAAGCTAGAAGAGGCTGGCCTCGTCGCCCGCCGGGCCAACCCCGCCGACCGCCGAGGCGTGCACTTGGTGGCGACCGTCCAGGGCGAGCGACTGTTCGCCCGCCGCTCGGAGGCTGGCAACGCCTGGCTCGCGGGGCACCTCAGTGCGCTGAGCGAGGACGACCGCCTGGCGTTGGAACGCGCCGTGGAGGTGCTCGAGTCCCTGGCTGCGCAAAACCCCGAAGACCACCACCAAGAGAAGGAGGTGCCGGCGTGAGCGCTGGCACGACCGCCCTGCCGCCCGCACCGTCACGGGTCGTGGGGCCCCACTACAAATGGGTCGTCCTGTCCAACACCACCGTCGGGGTGCTGCTGGCAACCCTCAACGGGACCAGCCTCATGATCGCCCTGCCGGTCATCTTCCGGGGCATCCACCTGGACCCGCTGCAGCCAGCGAACTTCCCTTACCTGCTCTGGATCATGATGGGCTACGTGCTGGTGTCGGCCGCCGTCGTGGTGACCGTGGGGCGTATCGGCGACATGCTCGGGCGCACGAAGATGTACAACCTTGGCTTTGCCTGGTTCACCCTCGGGGCGGTCCTGCTGTCGGCCGTGTGGAGCACGGGCTCGACCGGGGCCCTGGAGCTCGTCATCCTGCGGATGTTCCAGGCCATCGGCGGGGCGCTGCTCATGGCGAATTCGGCGGCCATCATCACCGACGCCTTCCCCGCCGAACAGCTCGGCCTCGCCCTTGGGATGAACATGGTCGCTGGGATCCTGGGTTCCTTCTTGGGCATCCTCGCCGGTGGGCTGCTGTCCCAGCTCGGGTGGCGCTGGGTGTTCCTGGCGAACGTGCCGGTCGGGGCCTTCGGGACGGTCTGGGCCTACCTGAAGCTGAAGGAGATCGGCGTCCGTATCAAGGCCAAGGTCGACTGGCTGGGGAACATCGCCTTCGCCGGGGGCCTGGCCATGGTCCTCACCGGGGCCACCTACGGCATCAAGCCGTACGGGCGGTCGCTCACCGGCTGGGGGGACCCCTTCGTGCTGGAGATGATCTTCGGAGGCCTGGCGCTGCTCGTCATCTTCGTCGTCGTCGAGATGAAGGTGGCAGAGCCGATGTTCCGCCTGTCGCTGTTCCGCATCCGGGCGTTCACCGCCGGCAACGCCGCTTCGTTCCTCGGGGCGGTCGGGCGCGGTGGCCTTCAGTTCATGTTGATGATCTGGTTCCAGGGCATCTGGCTGCCCCAGCACGGCTACAGCTTCACCAGGACGCCGCTGTGGGCAGGGATCTTCATGTTGCCTTTCATGCTCGGTTTTGTGTTCGCCGGGCCCCTGTCGGGCAAGCTGTCGGACCGCTACGGCGCCCGGCCCTTCGCTACGAGCGGGATGCTGGTCTCAGCCGCCATGTACTTGGCGATGATGGCCTTCCCGGCCAACTTCTCCTACTGGCCCTTCGCCGCAGTGATGTTCGTCTCGGGGGTCGGCGGGGGCCTGTTCGCCTCCCCGAACACCGCCTCGATCATGAACTCGGTCCCCGCTCGTCACCGCGGGGCGGCTTCGGGGATGCGGGTGACGTTCGCCCAAGTCGGCATGCCGCTCTCGATGGGGCTCTTCTTCACCCTGCTCGTCTTCGGGCTGAACGCCAAGGTGCCCTCGGCCATGTACCAGGGCCTGGTCGCCCACGGGGTCCCCGTCGCCAGCGCCACCCAACTGTCCCACCTGCCCCCGCTCGGCTACGTCTTCGCGGCTTTCTTGGGCCTCAACCCGTTGAAAAGCCTGCTCGGCCCCACGGTGCTCGGGCACCTGGCCCCCGCCCAGGCCACCGCCCTCACCAGTAGGGCGTTCTTCCCGCAGCTGATCGGGCCGTCGTTCAAGCACGGCCTGGTGATCATCCTGGCCTTTGCCGTGGCCATGAGCCTCGTCGCCGCGGTTGCTTCGGCGCTGCGAGGCGTGAAGTTTATCCACGAGGACGACGAGTCCAGGGACCAAAAGGCGCAGCTCACTTTGGGGGTCGTGGGCTCGCCGAACGGCAACAGCGCTGCGGCCGAGGCGGTGCCCGCTGGTGGCGCGACCGCCACGTCCGGCCAAGATTGCGACGCGTCCTCACCGGTGCCAGGTGATGGCACGCCGGAGCACACGGTGAGCGACGCCCTTGCCGGCAGCTCAATACCGCTGGCCAAGCCCCGCCAGCACAGATTGTTGCTCAAGCGAGTGCGCCATCTCGGTGGTGGTGGCTACGAGCGTCGGCACTGAGATGTGCGGCCGTTCGGGCGGGACGGGCTGCAGCCCGTCACGGACCAGAAGAGGAACCGGCAGAGCCCGCCGCCGGGATGGGACGAGATAGTGCCCGAAGTGGGGCCCGAGCCCGGCGACCACGTCGTGCGCAAGCGGCAGTGGGGAGCCTTCTACGGCACCGACCTCGACCTGCAGCTCAGGCGGAGGGGGATCGGCACGGTCATCCTCTGCGGCATCTCGACCAACCTCGGGGCGGAAAGCACTGAGCGCGACGCCTACGAGCGTGGGTACCAACAGGTCTTCGTCGACGACGCCTGCGCGGCAAGAACAGCTGAGGAGCATGCCTTCGCGTTCCGGACTGTCTTCCCGCGCATCGGCCGCGTAAGGAGCGCCGATGAGGTAATAGCCACCCTGGGCGGGCCACCGGCCGCCTGAGAGCGGTACCGCCAACAAACCGTGAGCCCTGCCACGCCGCCGCGCAAGCAGCCGACCGCGCCCGCAGAGGGCATGCCAGCCTTAGGGCGGGCCGGACGCCGGCTGCGCCTCTCGGGTAGTGAGGAGGCCCCCCGGGGCCGCGGCCTGTTGCACCTCGGGGCCCTTTTGGTGGCGCTCCCCGCCGCGGTTCTCCTTGTCTGGCGGGACGGGCCGGGTAGGGGGGTTGGGCTGTACGCGGTCGCGCTGGTCGGCCTGTACGCGGTGAGCGCCAGCTACCACCTGGTCTCGTGGGCGCCGACCGCCCGCCAGCGCATGCGCCTAGCCGACCACGAGATGATCTTCCTGTTCATCGCCGCGTCTGCGACGCCTTATTGCCTGCTCGCGGTCCCCGGAAAGCTCTCTGACGTCGTGCTCGGGCTCGTCTGGTTAGGGGCGGGCGCCGCCGCTGTGTCCGTCGCGACCCGCTTCGAGGCGAGCCGCCGTCTCACTTCGGCCGCGTACGTCGTGCTCGGCTGGCTGGCCGTGGTTACCCTGCCCGAAGCCGTTCATCGCCTGGGTGCCGGACAGCTCGCCCTGCTGGGGGCACTGGGCCTCTTTTACACTGCGGGCGCCGCGGTGCTGGCGGCCAGGTGGCCTGACCCTGCGCCGAAGGTGTTCGGCTACCACGAGGTCTGGCACACCATGGTCGTCATCGCCAGCGCCTGCGGCTTTGTCCTTGTCTGGTCCCTCGCCGGCGCTCGCCCCTGAGTACTGCGAGGTACCGTGCGAAGACCGGCTGGGATTGCAGCGGTGCCTCATCCCGAGGTGCTTGGCCGGAGGGTGCTGTCCGCTAAGGGTCCTCGCCACGTTAGTACGCGCGCAGCATGATGGCAGTGTGGAGGTCACTGAGGCAGGGCTCGCGCGGTTCTTCGCCCTCGTTGTGTATTCCACATGGACGAGGTGCAACGCCGGGTAGTGGCAGGGGCGACCGTGATCAAAGCCGAGCGTGAGGTCATAGAAGGCCTGGAGCCAACCGAGCGGCTGCGCGCCCCGGGTGGGGGCGACAAGCCTTTGACCGAGAAACAACCCGGGCTCTTGGCGGCCCTGGACAACCTGGTGCACCCCAGTACCCGAGGGGACCCGATGTCGCTATTGGGCTGGACGTCCAAGAGCTCGTCCAAACTGGCCGACGAGCTCGTCCGCCAGGGCTACGCGGTGTCAGGTCGTACGGTGCTCCGGCTGTTGCACCAGCTCGGCTATTCGCTACAGGCCAATGCAAAAGTCACCGAGGGGCCCAGCACCCCGACCGGGACGGCCAGTTCGGCTACCTGAACGACATGGCGGCCAGCTTCATCGCCGACGGCCAACCGGTCATATTCATAAGTACCGACACCAAAAAGAAAGTGCGACACGAGGTCGCACGCAGCGAGCGTGCTCGCAGACTGGAGGTCCGGCCTATGCCGGATGCGTAGCACGGGTCGTTGTAGCGGGGTGTAGGGGCTGGCCGTTGTGAAGCGGCAGGCGCCGCCCGGGGATTTTTTGCCGGCCGGGTGAGCACCGCCGCCCTCGAGATACAGGAGGCACCCTCCCCGGTCGGACCTACTGCGTGTGGAACGTGGGAACCCCGTTGGGGTCCGGTCACACCGTGGCCGGTAAGCCGACCGCAAGGAAGGCCCAAGCCCCCAGCGGGAAATGGACGACCCGAGAAGCGAACGCCGGTGGCCGAAAGGCGACAGGAAACCGGAGCGCACGGCCGACCCTCCGACGGCCGCTCCGCATAACTGGCCGGATACGGGCAGCTGCCCGACCCGAAAGGGTGCTGACGCGGGTCGGGTGAGCCTGTGAGGCATGACGATGACCGACGAAGCAGGAACCGAAGGACAAGTTGGGCACCACTGCGTGGTGAACGGACCGGAGGGCGGTGTTCCAGATGGGACTTGACCGCCGCACACCTGGCCGGGTCGGTGGGCCACTCGACCTCGAAGCTTGCCCCGGTGAAGTCCCACCCCGACGGTACTCGCACCCCGTCGCCGTCGAACAGCTCGAAAGCGACGGTCACCGCCTCGACCGCCCCCCGGTGGGCCTCGAAGCCGGTTCCGACATCGACCCGCAACGACAGCTTCCCTCCTGTCTTGGCGGGAAGGTGCCTGCCGCCTGCCGCCTTCGCGACCCTCGCCGCCTGGGCGACAGTGGGCATCTCGACGATCACAGCCGAGCCTCCGCCGCCGCTCTTTTCAGCACGCCGGGCCTGAGGTCGGTCTTAGCGCAACCCAGTGCTTTGACCGCACGGTTGCGCGCCCCTCGCCGTCCGTAAAGCCGGGCGCAAAAACTGGTCAAGACCTCGGCCATATCCCGCACCAGGTCGTCATCAACCTCACCGGGGTCGACCACGACCGCGCAACGGCCCTGAGCCGACAGGGCGGCTTCTAGGTGTAGTGCCTCGCTTTTAGCTTGCTAGTTGGTCGAGGGCGACCCTGCCGCGGCGCACCTTCTTCAAGATCTCCTCCGCGGTCGCCGTCCACACGAAGGGCTTGGGGTCGTCGTTGTTGGCAGCGAGGAAAGTCTCGATGGCTGCGACCAGCTCGGGCACGGAGCGGAACACCCCGCGTCGGATGGCCTTTTCGGTGAGCTGCCTGAACCAACGTTCCACCAAGTTGAGCCAGGAGCTCGAGGTCGGTGTGAAGTGGAAGTGGAACCGGGGGTGCTTGGCCAACCACGCCTCTAGGTTGTCGTGCCCGTGGGCCCCGTAGTTGTCCAAGATCATGTGCACCTGCAGGCCCTTGGGCACTTCTTTGTCGACCTTGCGCAAGAACCGGGGGAACTCGCGGTTGGTGTGGCGGGGGAGGCACTCGCCGACGACCTTGCCGGTGAGCACGTCCAGGGCGGCGAAGAGCGTAGTGGTGCCATTTCTTTTGTAGTCATGGGTCATCGTGCCTGCACGGCCCTTCTTCATCGGCAAGCTGGGCTGGGTGTCCCCTATCATGGGGACGCTCCGAGGCAAGGTGTGCTTGCTCGGCCTCGGCTGCCAGACGGCGTCTTTCCTATTAGCTCGTACTGGAGGGCCTTTTAGAGGAGCGGCCCCAAGGGAGGTCCGGTGCACGTGGCGTGGTCGCCTGCGGCCCGACGCCTGAAGAACGATCGGGCCGTTTGGCACCACGCCCGTCCATTTGTCCTCACAGCTGTGCCGAGGCCTGTTGTTGTGCGGGCGAGAGGACTCGGACCTCCACCCCTTTCGGGACCAGGACCTAAACCTGGCGCGTCTGCCAATTTCGCCACGCCCGCGCCTTTAGGGCCCGAGCCTAGCCTCTTGCCGAGGCGTTGGGGCTAGCCTGACCTTATGGCCCAGCCCGAACTGTTCGCTCTACCCCTATCCCAGGCCACCGGACCTTCCTCCGACCCGACCGCAGACGTCTACCAGAGGCTCCTTCGGGAGCGCATCATCTTCCTTGGGACCGAGGTGGACGACCGCGCTGCCAACCTGATCTGCGCCCAGCTGCTCTTGCTGGCGGCCGAGGACCCGATTCGCGACGTGAGCTTGTACATCAACTCGCCGGGCGGTTCGGTGACCGCCGGCCTCGCCATCTACGACACGATGCAGTACGTGCCCTGCGACGTGTCCACGGTCTGCATGGGCTTGGCCGCGTCGATGGGCCAGTTCCTGCTGTGCTCCGGCGCCCCCGGGAAGCGCTATGCCCTCCCGCACTCGCGGATCTTGATGCACCAGCCGTCGGGCCAGATGCAGGGTCAGGCGTCCGACAT
>DAHWQF010001069.1 GCA_027334785.1 Acidimicrobiaceae bacterium | reverse complement strand
GGGGAGAGGAGCCGGCTGCTGTCGGCACGGGAGTTCCACCAGATGGCGGGCCGGGCGGGCCGCCCCGGCTACGACACCGTCGGCACGGTGGTGGCCCAGGCCCCAGAGCACGTGGCAGAAAACATAAAGGCCGAAGCCAAGGCCGCCCAAGCTCCGGCCAAGAAACGCAAGGTAGTCAAAGCCAAACCCAAAAAGGGGTTCGTGCACTGGGACGAGGGCACCTTCAACCGGCTCGTCTCCTCGCCGCCGGAGCCGCTCGCGTCGAGCTTCCGTGTCACTAACGCCATGCTGCTCGCCGTGCTCGACCGGCCCGGGGACGGTTTCGCTGCCATGAGAAGGCTCCTCACTGACAACGACGAGGACAGGCCGGCGCAGCGGCGCCATATCCGGAGCGCCATCGCCATGTACCGGAGCCTCCTCGGCGCCGGCGTGCTCGAACGCCTCGACGGCCCCGACGAGCTCGGCCGGCGGGTGCGCGTTAGAGCCGAACTGCAGGATGACTTTGCCCTCAACCAGCCTTTGAGCTTGCTCGTGCTCGAAGCGCTCCCCCACCTCGACCCGGCTTCGCCGGCGTTCGCGCTC
>DAHWQF010001068.1 GCA_027334785.1 Acidimicrobiaceae bacterium | reverse complement strand
ATAGCCGCACCCACCGTTGCCGTAGCTAGCCGCTGAGGCCACGTAAATGTGGAGGACGTCGCCCGGGTTGACGTTGAGGGATCCCGACACGTCCCCGCCGGCGCCGCCGCCCACGTACGCGTCGGAGAGGGCATCGTACGCCTGCCCGCCGCTCCCACCCAGAGCCGAGGCCTCGATGGAGTGGACGCCTCCTGGGACGGTCCAAGACTGAGGTGAGCAGCCAAAATACGAAGAAGGGACCGGGAAACTGGTTGTGACCGGCGGTGGCTCGGTGGCTCCCTGCATCTCCAGCGCCACCACCATCCACGAGCGGACGTCTCCTGTGTCGGGCCAGCTCATGGAGTGCGAGTGCCCACCGTAGGAGACCTCGCCCGAAGCGAACACCCCCGACATCCCGGTGACGATCTGGTCGTTGACCGCCATGTTGGGCATGGAGACCGAGGCCTGGGCCGTGCCGCCGGCAGCCAGGAAGAGAAGGTCGTCCTCGGTCATGGTCGTCCCGAAATTGGCATTGACCGGCGAGCCGACTAGGTAGCCGCCTTGTGAAGCTTGGTCGGGTGTGAAGGTGATGCCCGGTACAGCTT
>DAHWQF010001067.1 GCA_027334785.1 Acidimicrobiaceae bacterium | reverse complement strand
TGGAGTTCCTGGGCGACGCCGTGCTCGGCCTGGTCGTCGCCGACCACGCCTTCCACGCCTATCCGCGCCTGGCCGAGGGAGTCCTGGCCAAGTTGCGGGCGGCGGTGGTGAACGCCGGCGTGCTGGCCGAGGTGGCGGCCGACCTGGGGATCGGCCCCACCCTGCTGCTGGGCAAGGGCGAGGAGAGCTCCGGCGGGCGGACGAAGCCGTCGATCCTGGCCGACTCGCTGGAGGCGGTGATCGGTGCCGTCTACCTCGACGCGGGGTGGACCGCGGCCGAGCGCGTGATCCTCGGGCACCTGGGGCCCCGCATCGAGCGGGCGGCCGCGGAGCCCGACGGCTTCGACCAGAAAGGGCTGCTCCAGGAGCTCACCGTGCGCCACGGCGACGGGATCCCCCGCTACGTCGTGGTCGGCACCGGACCCGACCACGACCGCCAGTTCGAGGCCGCCGTCTTCGTGAACGGCTTGCGCCGCGGTGCCGGCGTGGGCGGGACGAAGAAGGATGCCGAGCAGGAAGCGGCCCGCCAGGCGCTCTCGGAGCTGCGGCGTGCCTGAGCTTCCCGAGGTGGAGACCCTCCGCCA
>DAHWQF010001066.1 GCA_027334785.1 Acidimicrobiaceae bacterium | reverse complement strand
GTACCTTGAGACTGCTGATAAGAACCTGGTCGACAAGGACGAGTACCCGCAGACGGCTGCAATCGAGACGCGGTGCTGGCGCATGCTTGCTGATCTATGGCACGCCCCCGAGCCGGCAGCATCGATTGGAACTTCGACAATTGGTTCTTCCGAAGCATGCATGTTGGGTGGATTGGCCCTCAAGAGACGGTGGCGCCACCGCCGTCTAGCAGCCGGCGAGCCGGTCGACAGACCGAATATCATCCTGAGCTCAGCGGTTCAGGTGTGCTGGGAGAAATTCTGCAACTACTTCGACGTCGAGCCCAGATACGTACCTATCTCGTCAGAGCACAGAGTCCTCGACGGCCATGACATAGCGAGCTACGTCGACGAGAACACCATCGGCGTCGTCGCCATTCTTGGCGTGACATATACCGGTATATACGAGCCTGTGAAGGCAATCGCCGCGGCACTCGACAATGTCGAGTCACGCACCGGTCTCGACATCCCGGTCCACGTCGACGCAGCCTCGGGTGGCATGGTCGCACCCTTTCTCCAGCCCGAGCTCGAGTGGGATTTTCGCCTCGAACGAGTCTCCTCTATCA
>DAHWQF010001065.1 GCA_027334785.1 Acidimicrobiaceae bacterium | reverse complement strand
ACGTTGTAGTTGACCATCTGGGCTGAGATCGCGAGCGGGATGTTCATGATGCCCGGGTACTGGGCGAAGTCGGTCGGGGACAGGTAGGCGTCGGAGGCCCCGATGTCGATGCTGCCTGCCTCGGCGTCAGAGATCCCAGTGCCGGAGCCCGTGCCTTGAGGCGTGATGGTGATGTTGGGATAGTGCTTGTGGTAGGCCGGTGCCCAGATCTGGAAGAGCGGGTAAAGCAGTGTGCTGCCCGTCTCGGAGATGGCGACTTTGGCCTTGGGAGGTCTCTCGCTGGCTTTGGTGACCGCGGCCTTGGGCTGGGCCGTCCGGGGGGCGGCCAAGGCGCTGCTCGCGCCCAGCAGGCTGCTCGCGGCCGACACCGCCGTCACGAGCGCGCCCGCAGCGGCTAGCGCCACCGGGGTGGTCTTGTGGATCTTGGGCCGGCTGCTCGGAGCTGTCGGCATTTGTCGTGTTCCTCCTCTTTTGGTGCGCGTTTTATATAAGGGTTTTGCTCTCGTACCAGCGGGTGCGGCGCCACCCGCTCTTTGTTGCTGCCCGGCGCCGTTTACCCGGGCAGGGCCTTCAGCCCATGCGGC
>DAHWQF010001064.1 GCA_027334785.1 Acidimicrobiaceae bacterium | reverse complement strand
AAGGGCGTATCGACCTCGGGCCTGGCGAAAACGGTGAGCCTGCACATGAAGGCGGGCAGCACCGGGGCGCTGGCGCATGACGAGCTCCTCGTTGACTCTTCGACGGCCAAGTCCGACCACCTCTTTGTAGGCAGCGCCGTGCCCGTGAAGTTCGCCCTTACAGGACCCTCTACCATCCGCATCGGCGGGATTTACAAGCCCAACGCCCTCGTTGGGAGCTACCTCGTGGGCCAGGACTTCTACCTCTCCCACTACCGCCGGCCGCTCCCAGGGGCCGTGTTGCTGTCGGCCAATGACACGGCGAAGGTGCAAAGCGAGGTGGAGCGCGTGCTCACCGCCTACCCGACCGTGCAGGTCCAGACCAGGTCCCAGTTCGAAAAGTCCCGGATTTCCAGCGTCAACCAGCTCCTTACCCTCGTCTACGCCCTGCTCGCGCTGGCGGTGCTCGTAGCGCTCATCGGGGTCGTCAACACGCTCATGCTGTCGGTGTTCGAGCGCACCCGGGAGATCGGCTTGTTGCGGGCCGTCGGCATGAAACGGCACCAGGTCCGTGCCATGGTCCGGTCCGAGTCGGTGATCTTGTC
>DAHWQF010001063.1 GCA_027334785.1 Acidimicrobiaceae bacterium | reverse complement strand
ATCGCCCGCTGCACTTTCTCCAAGCTGCGGCCCAAACAGCGGCTCCAGGCCTGGGCACACCTCTTAGCCCTCTCCGCCGCCCACCCCGAGCTCGCCCCCTCGTCGGTAACCGTCGGGAGGTCGGAGAGCAGTAAGCGCGGCGCGGCGCGCACCTGCACGCAGTGGCTTGCCCCGCTCGGGGGAGACGAGCCGAGCTTGCAGCCTGCCGCTCTTGAGAAGCTGTCGGTGCTGGTGGACCTCTACGACCGCGGCATGAGCGAGCCGCTCCCTCTTTACTGCGCAACATCGGCGGCGTGGGCCGCGGCAGCTCGCGCCAAGGGGGACCCGCGGGAGGCGGAGGCTGCATGGGGGACGAAGTCCAACCGTGGCTGGGGCGAGGCGTTCGAGCACGGCACCGGCCACGGCGTGGGACTGGACGTCCACGAGGAACCGGGAGTAGGACCGAAGTCGACTGCTATCCTCGCAGCCCACAACGTCGTCACAGTGGAGCCGGGCGTGTATCTCGAAGGGATTGGTGGAGTGCGCGTCGAGGACACCGTGGTCGTGACCGAGGACGGCTGCAGGGTCCTTACGAAGTTTCCGAAG
>DAHWQF010001062.1 GCA_027334785.1 Acidimicrobiaceae bacterium | reverse complement strand
CGACGACAACCTCACCGGGCGCGAGAACCTCCGGATGGTCGGCCGCCTGACCCACCTGTCCAAGAAGGCTGCAGCCGGCCGGGCCGACGAGCTCCTCGAGCAGTTCGGGCTGTCCGATGCCGCGCAGCGGACCCTCAAGACCTACTCGGGCGGGATGCGCCGGAGGCTGGACCTCGCGGCCGCGTTGGTGGGCAGTCCGCCGATCCTGTTTCTCGACGAGCCCACGACCGGTCTCGATCCCCAGAGCCGCCAGGACCTCTGGATCGTCATCGAGGATCTCGTGCGGACCGGCACCACCCTCCTCCTCACCACCCAGTACCTCGAAGAGGCCGACCGCTTGGCCGACCGGGTGGTGGTGGTCGACCACGGCCGGGTGATCGCGGAGGGAACGCCGTCGGAGCTGAAGTCCGACCTCGGGACGACCGTCATCTCGCTCACCGTCGCCGACGCCGCCACGGCCTCGGCAGTCGTGTCCGAGCTCTCCTCGCTCACGCCGCTCCCGCCGGCACTCGAGGGCCCGACGGTCGAGCTCACCACCGACGAGGCGCCCCGGGTCGCGGCCGACGCGCTGCGGCTGCTCGACCA
>DAHWQF010001061.1 GCA_027334785.1 Acidimicrobiaceae bacterium | reverse complement strand
AAATAGCGTCTTTTCTATGGCATCCGCAGGGCGCGGGTCGACTAGGCCGACAAGTTTGGCGGCGATGCAGCGGACGTGGCGGTAGCGCTCTGCATCGTAGGGCTTATCTTCCGAAAACCCCAGGCCGGTAGCCGCGACGGCCCTCAGCTCATCGGCGTACATGAAGATCTTTTCCGCCAGGTCCATCGGGCCATCGTATGACGTCCAACCGGCAGAGGGCGGTCCGAGGCCCAGGCTGCGGGCTGCCCACCTTCTTACCCGCTCGCGAGGCTGAACCTAGGACCGCTCGTCCGCCTCCGTCACGTACTCCCAGTCGACGTCGTCACGGCGTTGGACTGTGATCGGCGTCTGGTGCTCCTTTGACAGTTCGCGAGCGCAGTCCTCGGCAGCTTCGTCACCAGGGAGCCGCTTCTGCTCAGTCTCGATGCCACCTGGTTGGAGGAAGCGGTAAAGAGCTGTCCCGCCTTGGGAAGGGTCTGAGCCGGTCATGGGCCGATGCTACCTAGGTACCCGGGGTTCTTTGAGCGCGGCCACCGAGGGGCGGAGTGGAGCCTTGCTCCTGGCTGCAAGGTGTTAGCATGAGCGC
>DAHWQF010001060.1 GCA_027334785.1 Acidimicrobiaceae bacterium | reverse complement strand
AGAGCACCACGCCCGTCCACTTGTACCAACGACCTCTCCGCATGCCAAAGGCATCCTAGGGTGCACACTCGGCTCGGCTAAGGTCGCTATTTTGTCACAGTGACGTAATCAGCATAAGCACACAACACGGGCTCCTCGCTGCGGGCAGACCGGCCTCCCGGCACCCCTGCCTCTAACTTTACATAACGGCCCTTATGGGCGTTAGGGGCAGAGCACGGACGGCCCTGACCGGTGGCGGTCGACTTCAGGCCGTGCTCAATCAATGGTCCCTGCGGGCACCACCCACTCGCACCGCTGGCCCGTGACCTTGGCGATCAGGTCGAAGTCCGAGTCATAGTGAAGTAAGACGAGCCGGTCCTGCTCCGCGGCAGCGGCAATCAGCAGGTCGGGGATTTTGCGGCCCCGTTGACCGCGTGAAGCCAGAAGCCGCTGGACCTGTCGGGCGCGCCGGACGTGCTCGGCGGTGGTCTCGACCAGCTTGAACACCGATAGGTCGGCCATGTCCTGGTCCCACTCCCGGGCGTTGCGGCTCCCGTGGCCAACCTCGAGGTCGGTGATCCCAGATCGGCCTACGTGACCGGCCGCC
>DAHWQF010000105.1 GCA_027334785.1 Acidimicrobiaceae bacterium | reverse complement strand
AGTCGTGCTTCTCTTCCTCGCTGGGTTCCTGCTCCTGCGGGCACGGAGGGAGCGACGCCGGCTCCTCGCACTCCTTGCAGGCAACGACACGCAGTCGGGGCCAGCCCATCACAAGGTGAAGCGCCGCTGAGGGCTACGAGCACCCGGCGCCCCCCCTCGGCCTGACGATGCGGTCGGCGCGCGTCTCGGCCCTTCTGGCCAGCTACGGCCAACGACGAAAGCGTCGGGCACGCGATATGAGACGAGAGCGAGCGAGAGACCCCCTGCCCGGTACCGACCACCGCAAGGTCGCGTGAAGCCCCATGTCCTGACGCCTGTGATTCAAACCTAATGTTGTCAGGCACGGCACCGATATATGGGACCAGCACCGCAAGCCCAAGCAGCACATAGCCCGAGCGAGGCTCCTCCATGACCAACAGGCCCATCCTGAAGATAGACGGCGCCAGGCGTACGTCGCGTGCGCCAGTGTGGCAGCACCGCTTCCGCGTCTGCCTGGCCTGCTGGGCGACCACAGCCCTCGGTCTTTTCGTGCCTGCAATCCCAGCCATGGCCAGCCCGGCCGCCCGGGTACCTGTAAAACCGGGCCAAGACGTGCACGCCGCCGGGACCGGGCTGTGGGCGGTCGTGAAAAGTACCAACGAGGGCATCGCCGTCTTCGGCTATGCCGTGCCCAGCGGGTCGAGGTACGCGGCCCCCTATTTCTTCGTCGCGACCGACAAAGGGGTGGCCGTCGGAAGGTCTGGCGGGAAGACCAAGGCAGCTCGCTACCTGTTCAGCCGCTCCCAGCCGGCGCTCGTGGGTGTATCGCACCCGCCGGCTGGGCACGCCTCCGGTATCGTCACCCTGAGGTTGGGCGGGGAACTCCGGGTAGCCGGCACGTCGCTGGTGCTCGCCGCTGGCCGTGACCCTCAGGGCAAAGCCTCGCTCGCCGTCGTGCTGATGCCCGGGTCTTCACCGGTACCAGCGAGTTATGAGGGCGGGATAAACGCCCGTGAGGTGATGGTCCTGCGCTTGCATGGGGCCCGTTTCTCCCCCGTTTTCAGCGTGGCTGAGCCTCACGGCGCCCCGCCGCCGGCGACTGGCACCACGCCAACTACACCCTCCAGCCGGCCCACTACAACTGCGAGCCGCCCGCCCACGTCCACCACCACGAGCACTTCTCAGGGCGGCGGCATTGGAAGCTCTGCCGTCCTCGATGGTGTCAAGGTGAAGCTCGTCTCTGTCTCCAACAAGGTCGCGCCGGCGACGGTATACGACACTCTCCCAGCCGGTCAGCAGTTCGACACGGCCAAGCTGGAGGTGACCAACGCGGGGTCTTCGGAATACGTCGCCAGCTCGGACGGGTCCAGCGCGATGGTTGGTACCGACGGGAAGCTTTACTGGCCCGACACCGACTTCAAGGCTGCCGGCTGTACTGATTTCTGGGCCAATAGTGCCTCTGGCCAGATCGACCTCAAGCCGGGGACCTCGGCCAGCGGCTGCGTCCACTGGAAGGTCCCGTCCGGTGTGGGGGTGAAGTACGTCTACTACTCTCCGGACGCTGGGTGGACCAAAGGCGACTTCATCACCTGGTACGCCGGCTGAGGCGCCTCTCGGGAACAACGGCGCCGAAACTGGCTGAAGCACGCCCGATCTGTGCACCGCCTCCGCCGAGCAGCCTGACGAGCGCCACGAGCAAGTCGAGGTCACGGTGCGCACCCGCCTCGGGGCATCGCACCCCTTCCACCCGCGCCTAGACGAGCTGGCCGCTCAGGTTGTCTTTACCGTTATGCGGACGCAACGAGTTGGCTCGCAGCAGACTGGGGAACCACCGGCCTTGTCCTGCTTCGCTGAGGGCCGTCACATCTGGGCCAGGTCACCCAGCACGAGGCTCACGGTCCTTTGCTGACCCGACTGCTGGAAGGCCAGGGCGCAGAGAGGGAAGTGGTATGCGTGCATGAGTGCTCCGAGCCGCGGGTTCTTTTTTGAGGTCCATGACCTCCTGCCAGTCGTCGAGGCTCGCGTCGAGGACGGCCTGGCGCGACTCGATTGCCCGTAGGTCGACGCCGATGCGCTCCTGCTCGCGCCGGAGCATCGTCACGTCAATGGTGTTGGCGTAGTAGGCCTCCACGAGCTCGTAGCGCTCGGCCTCGGCGTGCCCGCGGCGGCTCGCGGCGGTGGGCCAGCAGTTCGCGTTCGGCGGTGGTGTCTGGCCTCTTTCTCTTCATCGACGTCCCGATGGGCGTCGCCGGGCTCGACACCCGTCCTCCGCCAGAACCGTTCCGGGCCGAAATGCAACAAAAGACCTTCGCCAGCCTGCTCTCGGGCTCGGCACGGTCGCAGTCGGCGGGATTGCTCATCACCTATGAACCGGCAGACGGGGCCGATCGGCGACAAGCTGTCGGCTTGTCGCCGGCCCTCCGGCAGACCTGTGGCCCGAGCAACGCGGAGATCGACAGCGAGGCATCCTCAACCGTCGCCGACCACACGCGCCCCTGCGGGGAGCAGGAGCAGTCTCGCCACATCGTTTCGACGCAGTACCGGCAGTAGTGGGCAACCTTGGCGCTCAGTGCGCCTGGTCCGTCGTGGTGGAGTCGATCTCCACGAACGCACTGGCACACCGCCGCTCCCATGCACACCGGGGCGCGGCGAAACGGGCGGCGACCCCGAGCGATCGGGTATCAGGTAGCCACACATGGGTATGCCCACGACTGGGAGCGCGCCACTCAGGACCGGGGATCAGACCTCGATCGCGCCGCAAAGTCAAGGGGGGCTCCGAAGAAACTTCTGGGGCCGCTCACTGGAGGCCCTGGGGAAGTCTGCAGTGTTCGCAGCCGCGCGGTCAGGCGGGGCGGTGATCCCCGCCGCGGCGGCGCCGCTTGGCGTGGTACATGGCCCGGTCCGCCCGGCGCACGAGGTCCGAGGCGTTCTCGGCTCGGTCCCAGGTGGCCACCCCGACCGAAGCCGAGACGCCCTCGGGCAGCGCGTCGATGAGACGTCGGGCGAGATTGTGAGCCCCGATCTCGTCGGATCCGGGGGCGAGGAGGCCGAACTCGTCGCCGCCGAGGCGGGCCACGAGGTCCCCGCCGTTCCGCGTCGCCGCCTGCCACGGGCGGGTGGCCGCCTGGAGCAGGCGGTCTCCGGCGTGGTGCCCGAGGGCGTCGTTGACCGCCTTGAAGCCGTCGAGGTCGAGCATCACGACCGACAGCGCCGTGCCGCCGCGAGCCGAGCGTTCCATCTCCTCCTCAAGGCGCTCGTCCCACATCCGCCGGTTGGCGAGCCCGGTGAGGGGGTCTTCCCGGGCGGTGTTGCGCAGCACGCTCACCAGGCCGACCACGACGGCACCGAGGACGACGCCGGTGCCGAACACCGAGAGCCAGGCGATGACCGGCGGCTCAGCCGGGTGGGGCCCGACCTCGAGCACTACCGCGTAGGCGGCCCCGGCGGCACCGAGGTGGCCGAGCGCCGAGCCGATCGGCAGGTAGAGGAGAGCAAAGACCTCGACGAGCAGGTAGAGGTTGGCAAGGTTCGTGTGCTCGCTCGCCCCGGCGGCCGCGACCACGCTGACGAGCAGGTTGCCGAGGCCGACGTCGACATGCAAGCTCCAGCGGGGCAGGCGCTCGCCGACCGTCGCCCGCACACAGGCACAAAAGACGGCGACGGCCGCCGGAACGACGAGGGCGAGCAGCGACGGCTCAGGCCAATGGCGCAAGGGGAGGACCAGTGCCACCGCCAGCGCGCCAGCTGCCCACAAGAAAGCCGCCACCCGGCTCGGCCGGGAGACGAACGATCTCACCCAAGCGGCTGCGGTCGTGTTTACCGACGCCGGCGAGTGGGCGCGCTCGGGCCGTTCGGGCTCGGCCACTGCCTGGGACGTCATCGCTCTTCTGGGCGGCAGGGCGCGACAGCACTTGGCGCTATAGCGGTCGGATCGTTGGGATGGGCTCGTGGGTATGTCATCGGTGGCGCCCTCGCACGCGGGCGTACGCGGGGCCTGCCTCGGCGGCGAGCCCACAGTGGTCATCGGCACACCGGCATCCGATCCTGACCCCCGGCCCGAGCGTTCGGTCGAGAATGCTACGGAGTCGGCGGCCACCTGCGACGCCTCAAGTCTGGCGACACCAGTGGCCTCCGGTGCAGGGCGGCGTCACAGCCAAGCCCGCGCAGCACCTCCAGTTGAGCCTCGGTCTCCACCCCTTCGGCCACGACCCGAAGGCCGAGGCCGTGGGCGACCGTGATGATCGCTTCGACCAGGAGCGCGTCGGCCCGGTCCGTCCCGAGCCCGGCCACGAACCCCCAGTCGATCTTGACCACGTCGACGGGGAGGTGCTTCAGGTACGACAGGGCCGAGCACCCCGTGCCGAAGTCGTCGCTCGTCACCTCGACCCCATCTCGCGCAGCGCGGCCAGGCTCTTGTAGGCGCCGTAGTCGTTGGCGGCGACGAAGGCGGGCTCGGTGAGCTCGACGCACAGCGCCGTCGGGGGGAGCCCCCAACCGGCACAGGCTCCGGCGAAACGCTCGACGAGGCGCTCGTGGCGAAGCTCGCGCGCCGAGAGGTTGATCCCCACCCTCGGCCGGTGGACGGTGCGACCCAACCAGGTGGCCGCCTCGACGGTGGCTCGCTCGATCACCCAGGCTCCGAGCTCGACGATGAGCCCGCTGCGCTCGGCGAGGGGGACGAAGCGGTCCGGGCCGACGAGGCCGACCCCTGGCCGCTCCCAGCGCACGAGCGCCTCGCAGGCGACGACCTCGCCGTCGCGGAGGTCGACGACCGGCTGGTAGGCAAGGCGCAGCTGCCCGGCGCGCAGAGCCTTGCCGAGGGCATGCTCGATCTCGAAGGCCTCGAGTGCTCGGAGGGGGTGAGGCCGGTGAAGGCCATGAACGACCCCGCGGTCGGGAAGCGCCGCCAGTCGTAGACCTCCGATGCCAGGTGGAGGGCGCCCATGTGGGTGATGCCCCGGTAAGCACCCAGGCGGGCCACCGCCTCGGCGAAGGGCGGGCGGCTGTACCAGGCGGCGAGGTCGGCCTCGATGGCCTCTACCGCCGCCTCCCTGGCTTCGAGGGTCGCCCGGTAGTGGGCGAAGGTGGCCTCGAGCGCCTTGTCCTCGAAGCGCTGTGCCTTCATCCAGGCATCGTGCTTCAAGGTCCAGGCCTCACCACCGCGCCAGACCCGCCCGTGTCGCAACAAGAACTTGCCAAGGTGGTGGCGTGCCCTCGTCCCGTCGGTCACCATGTCGGCCCTCGCCCGGCACAGGTCCCTCACGGCCTCTTCGGCAACCGTCGGCACCCGCACGGCCACCAGCTGGCCGGCGCGGTAGAGACGCGCCAGGCGCCGGCAGTCGCGCTTGTCCGTCTTCACCCGGTCGCCCGGGGCGGTCGGGGCGGTCGGGATGAGCGTGGGGGCGATCACCTGGCAGGCGACACCGAGCGAGCCGAGCAGCCGGGCGAGCTCGTAGCCCGTCGGGCCAGCCTCGTAGCAAGCCCGGAGCTGACGAGGGTTGCCGAGGCGGGCGACCAGGCGGCGGACGGACTCTTCGTCAGAAGAGATCTTCTCGACGTCGGGGACCTCCTCCCCCGGGCGCAAGATCCCCGCCGAGATCGTGTTCTTGTGGACATCTAGTCCGAGGAACGTGGGGGTGTTACCGGCAACGCTGGATGAGGACGCTCTGGCAATTTTCAGCGCGGGCCGTTCGGCAACACTCAGTGACGACGTGGAGCGCCCGTCCTGGTCGGTGCGACGGGACCGGGGCGCGCCGCGAGGTCGGTTGGCCGGTGCTGCCGGCTACCTCCCTTGGGAGGAGCTGCGACGGCGGGCTCGACGGGCAGCCGGCGCGCCGCTGAAGGGGGTGTAGCCGTCCTGGTCAGGGCCCCCGGGAGCGCCCGAGCGTGTGAGGGGCGACCGGCCACAGCAGGTCTACGCGGGTGCCGATGAGCTGGCTGCCGACCACGACGTTGGCGAGCGGCCAGGCCGGTGGGACCTCGCCCGGGCAACGGCGCCGTGCCGCCTGCCAGAGCCTCCCCATCGCCAGGACAGCACGCCGGGGCGCTGGCGCGGACGGCTCCGGGGAGCCGAGCGCGGTGCTCCCACTCCACCCCACGCTGAGCGCGTCGAAGCGTAAGGCGAGGTCCCCGGCGCGTCCCGTGAAGCGCTGGCGCCAGGAGCGCACGGTGCGCCCAGGCACGCCGGCGTAGAGGCCCTCAGCGCCCTGCGGTACCTTCGCGCCGAGGCGGGGCAGGACCGCCGCGCCGACGGAGGCCGTAGTGTCACGGCGCCTGCGAGGAGGAAATCAGGGAAGAGGGCTTCACCACCGCCACAGGGGGCACGCCGGACCAAGATCCGGTGGAGCTCCCCGGCTTCGCGTGCCCCGCGGGGGTACGAGCCGTCGAAGCCCATCGGCGAGCCGCGCGCGGCGTAGTTCGGCCGTGGTACCGGCCCGCTACGGGCCCCAACTTGCGTACGTCGCTACCGGTACCGGGCAGGCCCAGGTGAGCGCCACGACCCGCATTGCTAGCAGACCCGCGCCGCCCCCGTCGCTATCTCGCGCTGACAGGTACGAGTCGGTGGTCAACCACCGCCGCCGGAACAGGCCCCTCCGTGGTCACGAAGAGTTGCCCGTAACACCGCCTAGCCACGCCCAGAGCCACCTTTCGACACCTCGTTATGGCACGGATTTGGCACGCCAGCCAGGCCCGCTGACCGAGCCATTTGGCACGGTCCCTGGCGACGTCGAGCGGCGCCATCTGACCATGAAAGCGTGTCGTCGGCCGAGCGTCCCGCAGATGAGCCTCGCCTTCGCTCCTTCATGGTCGACGACCCGCGCCTGTGGGATAGCCGGCCGAAGCTGAGCCGTGAGGAGTTCGTCCTGGAGGGCCTTACCGACGAGGAGTGGGACCAGTTCCACAAGATCATCGCTGAGGCGTGACCGTACGTCGGCGTGACTCGCACGTCATCGTCCACACCAACGTCCTCAGCTGGCTCCTCGACGCTCGTCCGTTGCCCCACGCCGACGAGGCTTGGCGAACTGTAGGTCAGCGGGCCGTTCCCTTCGTCACAGTCGCTGAACTGCGCTACGGGGTGCTACTGGCGGGTCGGGGTGAGCTGCGGTTGCACAGGCTGCAGTTGCGCAGGCTGCAGAGGTCGTTGGCGGACCTCGACGTCGCTCACTGCACAGAAGCGCTGGTGCACAGCTACACCGAACTGCGCACGCACGCCACGCGCACCGGCCACGGCTTGGGCCACAAGACCCATGAGGCAGGCCGATGGGTGGCGTCGAGGGCGCTGGCCTTGGGGATCGAGCTCGTGGCTGGCGACGGGACCTTCGAAGGCCTGGCCGGCCTGGACGTCAACCGAACCCGCCGGACATGACCTAGGGACCCCTGGACGCGACTGGTAATCGTGGGGCCTTTAGCCCACGGGGTGTACGAGCGGAGCGGAGCAGCCGACAAGCCCTCGGGGGAGTGCCGGGAGCGCTCCCCCGACGGAAGGCGCCGGCCCTCTTCCTGCGGCCCCGGCCGCCCAGTTCGCTAGCTAGCCGCCAGGACGACGGCCGGACCCAGGGGACCCCGCGGCCCAACCTGAGCGGTACGTGTGGCTGGAGCCGGTGCGCTCTTCCCCAGGAGGGCACCAGCTGCCTGCCCCAGCCCGGTCGTTCCGGCGCGGGTCGTGCCCTCTCCACTTGCGGCTCTTCGGTTCCTTCGACGACAACGGGGCCTCTGTCCGCGCCAACCGGCGCCATCGACGGCGCCGGGGGAGCACCCTGTGCGACCCGTCACGTTGACGTGGGGCGTGGGGTCGGCGGGCTCCACGAACGACGCGGAGCCGCAGCAGTCTTTCTTTACCTATCCGCGAGGGTCGCCCGAAGCCGGACGAGCGCGCAGCGCAACGCCCTCCTGAGGGCGCCCCGTCCGCGGTTGCTCTAACGCACGAAGATGTTGAGCACGGCCTTATCGGTGCTGACACAGTCAAGCCTTTGACTAGGGCGTATGGAAACGCGGCCAGCTCAACGGCCCTTTCGGCCTGACCCTTGGTGACCTTTGCTGACCCTGGTTAGCCTTCGCTTGTGGTGCGGGTGTGGTGCATGCTCGCCAAGTCCCCCGGAGAGGGCAAGCGCCCCGCGGTGGCAAAGGGAAAGCAGAGCGCACCGGAGCCCGCGGGCGAATGAGCCGTCAACAAGGATGGGTGGCGCTCCTCGCCAACGTCGTCGTCCGCCGGGCGGGTGAGGCCGAGGTCTACGCAGCGACGGCCGACTCCCACGACCGTCCGGGCAACCCCAGCTGGGGCCACCTCCGGCTTGGGGACGGGGTCCCCCCACAAACGAGGGCTGGGGGACCGTCGAGCGTATTGAGGCCCCAGGCGTCCTTCGGCCCGACCACCGTACGGTTCGACCCGCACGGGTGTGCGACAAATTTGTAGGTTGAGGGCTCAGGCCACGCGGGTCTGAGTGCGCAGGCGCTGGCAGATCTCCTCCCAGTGGCCACTAGCGTCCTGGCAGCGGAGCGTCATGATGCCCGTCGCGCCAGGTATCGCCCAGTGCATTCCCGAGAGCTTCAGCCTTTGAGCGATGACCGACTTGCACCCGGCTTCCACCGTGCCCGACCCAACGAAGTGGCCGAGCGCCCGGAACTCGGCATATCGCATCCGCTCCGCGTTGGACTCGAAGTAGCCGAGCGCCCTTTCGGCTTCGGCCGACAGCTTTTCGGGGAGCGAGAGCGAACGAACGGCGGCGACCAGGCCCTCGATGTCGCCCGCGTCGAGCTCGTCGAGGCGGCCTTCCAACCAGGAGTTGCCCGCTGCACCCAGGGCCGGCGCCAGGAGCTCCCCGAGGCCGTGGAGGTGCTGGCGGGCGTGGTAGAGGTCGAGGACCTGGGTTGCCTCGGGGAAGTAGTCGTCGGCTATGGCCCATATCCAGGGGGCACCATCGCCCAGCACAACGACCAAGCGGGCGTCGGTCACGCCCCGGCGCATGGCCTCGGCCTGGACGAGCAGGGCGAAGCCCTCGGCAGGCTCGAAGGTGGCGACGTAGGTGGAAGAGCCCTCGTCCCTCACCGCATAGCCCTCGGCGTCGAGGCGGGTCTGGGTGAACAGGACTGCGAGCTTGGCCTCACGGGTGGCGGCCCGCCCATCAGGTGACTTCCCCGGCCGTCCGGCGGTACAGGAGGCGGCCATCGGCACCCCGGTCCCGTCCATGACGACGTAGAGCTTCTTCGGGGCCTCAGCCGGGCCGAGCAGGGCGAGCGAGCCGGCGGCCACACCGGCCGCCTCGGCCGAGGCGACGCCCGAGAGAGCCTGGCC
>DAHWQF010001059.1 GCA_027334785.1 Acidimicrobiaceae bacterium | reverse complement strand
TGGGCTCTCAGCAGTGGTCGGGCTTCGAGACGTCCTCGCCCTCTTCGGGGCGCTCGACTTCGGTGTCGCCGGTTCGAAAGGGCCTGCCCTCGGCGCTTACACGACAAAAGGCGCTTATGACTTCGTGTCCGCGCCCGGTCTCCACCCGCCCAAGATCGCCGCAGACGCACCTACCAAAACGAGCCAATTGGCCCCCGGTTACATCATGGTGGCCAACTTCTACGACTTGACCACCCGCCCGATGATCGGCCAGAGCGGGCCGCTCATCTTGAACAACGACCTGCAGCCGGTCTGGTTCCGCCCGGTGCCGCAAAACGTGGTCGCTTCCGACCTCGCCACCCAGACCTACCACAAAAAGCCAGTGCTCACCTGGTGGCAGGGCACCATCACCGACACGGGCCAAACCCAAAGCGGCGAGGACGTGATCGTCAACCAGCACTACCAGACGGTCGCAACCCTGCACGGAAAAGACGGCTGGGTCCCGACCATGCACGAGTTCCTCATACGGGGCAACGACGCGTGGGTGACCGCCGACAAGAACATACCCATGAACCTGGCCAAGTACGGTGGCACTTCCGAAGGCGTG
>DAHWQF010001058.1 GCA_027334785.1 Acidimicrobiaceae bacterium | reverse complement strand
AAGGCGGCTGCGGTACGCACTATCGAGCCCACGTTCCAAGGTGAGGCGACGCCGTCCAGGAGCAACGCCAGGCGTCCCGATGAGCGTCGCGCCCAGTCCCGATAGAGCCGCTTACGGTCAGTCTGGCCGAGCTGCTTCACGTCGGGCTCACCTCCGCGGGCCTACCTGTCACCGAGCCACCTGCAACACGCGGTAGCCGGACTTGGAGGCGGCCCTCCGCACGGCCCAGCCTTGCCCGGTGAGCCAGGCCGCTAGAGAGTCCCCGCCCAGGTGCTTATTGGCCACCAGCCAGGCGCTCGAAGCGTCAGTAAGACGAGGGAGCCATGTGGCAAGTAGGTCATGGAGCGCCTCCTTGCCGACGCGGACCGGTGGGTTGGACCATATGCCATCGAAGCGCGTGGTCTCGGGCACCTCGTCAGGGAGCGCCACCCTCACGTTTTGGAGGCCCAGACGCTGTGCGTTGGACGCCGCCAGCTCGAGGGCGCGCGAGTTGACGTCGACGGCCCAGACTGTGGCACCAGGCGAACGCGTCGCCAGGACGCAGGCGATGGGCCCGTAACCGCAGCCGAGGTCGAGCAACTGGCCCG
>DAHWQF010001057.1 GCA_027334785.1 Acidimicrobiaceae bacterium | reverse complement strand
GTGACATTCCACTCCTCATGCTGACCGAACTCCGATCCCATGAATAGAAGCTTCTTTCCAGGGGACAGGAACATGAAAGCAAGCAGGGATCTCAGGTTTGCAAGCTTCTGCCAGTTGTCTCCGGGCATTTTTGTGTATAAGCTTCCCTTCATATGTACAACCTCGTCATGTGAAAGAGGCAGAATGAACGATTCGCTGAATGCATACCAGATCGTGAATGTGAGTATATTATGCTGGTACTTCCGGTATATCGGGTCGTGGGAAAAATAGTCAAGCGTGTCGTGCATCCAGCCCATGTTCCACTTGAAATCAAATCCAAGTCCCCCTGTTCTGGTATCCTTCGTCACAGAAGGCCATGCAGTGGACTCCTCTGCAATTGTGATGACTCCAGGGAAACTTTCATGCAGTGTGTCATTAAGGCCCCTAAGAAAAGCTATGGAATCAAGGTTCTCCCTTCCGCCATACTGATTAGGTATCCACTCGCCCTCCTTCCTGGAATAATCGAGGTAAAGCATTGAGCTTACGGCGTCTATCCTGATACCATCGGCATGATAGACATCGACCCAGAAAATGGCGTTTGATATCAG
>DAHWQF010001056.1 GCA_027334785.1 Acidimicrobiaceae bacterium | reverse complement strand
TGCAGGACGACGGTGTGGCAGGTAGTGACCTCACCCGCATGGAGGTGCTCGCCTTCCTTGGGCGAGAGGGCCCAGCGTCGCGGGCGACCGTCGCCCGGGAACTGGACCTGAGCCCGGCCACAGTCAGCCAAGTCACCCGCCGCCTCATACGCCAGGGGGTCGTGGAGCCGCTCTACTTCGCCCCCTCTGAAGGAGGTCGGCCGGGTCAGCTCCTCGGCCTTGTCGGCGGTGCCGGCCGGGCAGTGGGGGCCAAGCTCGCCGCTGACCACGTCGTGTTGGTCAACGTCCGCCTTGACGGGCAGGTCACGGAGAGCCGGGCCGAGCCCTTCGATGCCATGGTGCCCGATGCGGTCGAGAAGCTCATGGCGCTGCTCGGTTCGTTCCTCCAAGCTGGGCAGGCCCAGCTATTGGGGGTGGGGGTGTGCGTGCCTGGCGTCGTCGACCACCCTGACGTGGGCGACGTCAACGCAGAAGTGCTCGGCTGGGCCAGGATGCCGCTCGGCACTCACTTGCGCAAGAGCCTGGACGTACCTGTCCTCGTCGAGAACGACGTCAAGGCGCTAGCCGTGGCCGAGCGGCTCTTCGGC
>DAHWQF010001055.1 GCA_027334785.1 Acidimicrobiaceae bacterium | reverse complement strand
CGGGCCGGAGCGACCTTTGCTTTGCGACCACGAACCGCCAGGCGGCCCTGCGGGCCATCGCCGAGCGCTGCGACGCCGTCGTCGTGATCGGGAGCGAAAACTCCTCCAACACACTGGCGCTGGTCAGGACCGCTCTCGCAGCGGGTTGCCCACGCGCGGAAAGGGTCAACCGGGCGAGCGAGCTGCCAAGCGACCTCGCTGGAACCGTGGGTGTCATAGCAGGTGCATCCGCGCCCGAGTCCCTCGTGGAGGACGTGGTTGCCGCGCTCTCCCCCACCGATGGGACCGAAGTGGTGGCCGCCGTGGACGAGGACGAGTACTTTCCCCTCCCGAGGGAGCTTCGAGAGCTCCTGCGCTCCGCGGCAACCGTCCTCGGCGCGGCAGCGTTTGCCCCCGGGCGTGCCGCCCTGGCACGTTCTCTTGACGGTCGCGACATCGAAGCCGCCGAAGTCCTCGCCGCACTTCGCTCGTAACTGCGCTAAGAAGGTGCCATGGGCATCCCCACTCTCCCCTTCGGCCGGACAGGCCACCAAAGCACCAGGCTCATCTTCGGCGGAGCGTCGCTCTCCTCGGCGACCCAGGCCGCTG
>DAHWQF010001054.1 GCA_027334785.1 Acidimicrobiaceae bacterium | reverse complement strand
GGCACCGAATCGAGGCCGGCGACGATGTTGCGCAGCAGGATGAGCAAGGTGTAGCTGACCAATGCGACCTCAGCCGTCGTGACCGAGAAAAAGCCGGTTATAGGCGCGATGAGCGAGAGCAGCGCGATGGACGGCACCACGTAGAGGATCCCGGCGAATCCCAACAGCGGAGTGCGAAGCCACCGCAGCCGCCAGGCCGCGACCCCGAGGGGTAACGATATGGCGAGCCCTACTGCTACGGCGATAACCGTCAGCTCCAAGTGCTGCAGCAATAGCGAAAGGATGGTGCCTTGTTGGGATGAGATCCAGCTCCACTCCACCAAAGGCCCTGCCGAAGCGGCCAGTTCCACTGCGGGAATGCTACTTGCCGCTAACAGCTAAGGTGGGAGGCCAAGGAGCGCCATGATCCGTTTCGAGGCCGTGTCGAAGCGCTATGGCCGGGCGACTTATGCGGTACGTGACCTCGACTTAGAGGTGGGGGCCGGTGAGCTTTGCGTGCTCGTCGGGCCCTCAGGTGCTGGCAAGACCACGGTCCTGAAAATGGTCAACCGGCTGGTCGAGCCCTCGAGTGGGAGGGTCCTTCTCGAC
>DAHWQF010001053.1 GCA_027334785.1 Acidimicrobiaceae bacterium | reverse complement strand
TCCTCGCGCCGGCACAGGTCGATGGCCTTCAGGACACTGGCCTTCGTCGGCTGGCCGCCCCTGCCCACCGCGATCGCCGGCGTGCAGTTCACCGCCGGGTTGTCCGGCGGCACGATGCCGATCTCGTGTGTGCCGAGAGGAGCCATGCCGACGCCGGCGGCAGCAGCACTCGGCGCCAACGAAGCAACCGCGGCGGCTCCTATCGCCACACCGAGGGCGACCTTGTGGGCCGAGGAGGGGTCGTCGTCCAATTGGGGGCCAGCCAGGCTGACGTTGCCTTCTGGCCGGTTCGCCGTCCTCCATCGCCCGCCGGCGGGTACGCCTCTCGGCTGGCGGGGCTGGTTGCGTGCGTTGGTGCTCATGCCCCCCTACAAGTCCGAGCGGGGCTAAAAGTGGCTCAGCGCGTCCGGCGACCGCCGTCCAGCGCGCACGGCACGAGCTCCCATTGGGACGGCGCCCTGCCACTGGTGCTCGAGGGCGAGATCCCCGCCGGAGCACTGGCACGCGCCGCGATGGCTGCCAGCCAGAGGACCGACCGGCCCATGCTGACCGGCGTCTGCGTCGAACCAGACGGCGCGCTCGTCGCCAG
>DAHWQF010001052.1 GCA_027334785.1 Acidimicrobiaceae bacterium | reverse complement strand
GCGAGCGCAACTGGGAGCAACCCCCGCCTCCCCCGCCTCCCGCCGGCGCAGCCACGCCCTCGCCGCACGGACGCCGGCGCCGCCGGCGGGCCACAGCAGCGGCCATCCTGGGCGCGGCAGTGCTCGCCGGCCTCGGGGCCGGGTGGGCGGCCAAGGGCGGCCCCACCAACGCCAGCGGGAACACGGCCAGCGCCACGCTCACGCTCGCACAACTCGAGGCCAAGGTCGACCCCGCCGTGGTCGACGTCGTCTCGACCCTCGACTACGGGAGCGGTGAAGCGGCCGGCACCGGCATCGTGCTCACCTCCTCGGGTGAAGTGCTGACCAACAACCACGTCGTCGAGGGGGCGACGTCGATCATGGTTCAGCTCGGCGGAGTGGGTCGGTCGTATCCGGCCGTGGTGGTGGGAGAGGCTCCCAGCCGGGACATCGCGGTTCTCACGGTGGCGGGAGCCGGCGGCTTCCAACCTCTGCCCATGGCCGGGTCGGAGGAGCTTCAGCCCGGCTCCGCCATCGTGGTGGTGGGCAACCAGGGCCCCGGCGCTCCGTTGGCGAGCTCCGGCGAGGTCGTGGGACTGGGGATGCGGCT
>DAHWQF010001051.1 GCA_027334785.1 Acidimicrobiaceae bacterium | reverse complement strand
ACCACCTCTACCGCCACGTGTTCCCGCTCTCCGCGCTCGGCCGCTACGTCAACGGCACTGGCCCGCACCCAGCGAACGGACCGGCTCGGAGCTCGTTTAGAGTGCCGCCAACGGAGGAGGGCAGTGGCTGAGCCGAGGCCTCGGCTGCTCGTGCTCGCCCCACTGCGGGTCGAGGCCATGGCCCTCTTCCCCTCTGTCCCCGATCCAGCAGTAAGCGCCGTCGTACGCCGCCTCGGGATGGGCTTGGCCAAGGCCCGCCAGTCCTCCCAGCGCCTCGCCCCCGAGGTGAAGCGCGCAAGCGCTATAGCCATAGCAGGCTTGGGCGGAGGGATAGCTCCTGACCTCGAGCCCGGTGACGTCGTCGTGGCAGACCGTTTGGTGGACTCCGAAGGCAATGAGGTGGCCCGCCTGGCTTCGGCACAGCTGCTCTCCGCCGAGCTATGCCGGGCCGGCATACGGGCGCGCACCGGCACCGTGGCCAGCAGCGACCACATCGTGACCGGGCAAGAGCGAAAGCGCCTTGGCGACCTCGGGGCCGTCGCTGTGGACATGGAATCGACGGTCGCGGTGGCGACCGTGGCGCCTGAGG
>DAHWQF010001050.1 GCA_027334785.1 Acidimicrobiaceae bacterium | reverse complement strand
CAGCGCCTGGGTGGCTGTGGAGTTGCCCCTAGGGTGGCGTCTCGGGACGACCCTCGGGCTTTACGCGGCTCTCGTGGCGCTCTATATATCTACACCCGGCAAGTTTTTCGGGCGTGGCGGCCTCGTTTACCTCGGGGGAGCGCTTGCCATTTTCAGCGCGGCCACGTTTGTTTTCCCTGGGAGCGGGTTCCTGATGTTCATACTGGTCCCGCATTGTTTTATGCTCCTCCCTTTGCGTTCGGCCTCCATCGCGTTGGGCGGGCTCATCCTCGTGAACGGCGGGTCTCAGCTGGCGTATGAGGGCACGGGCAACCAGACTGTCGAGTCCGTGGCCCTGTTCGGGGTGCTCTCCATAGTGCTCTCAGTGGCATTTGGAGGCTACATTTCGCGGATCATCAGCCAGAGCGCGCAGCGCGCGGAACTGATCGACGAGCTGGAGCGGACGCGCTCGGAGGCGGCAGAGCTTTCACGCCAGCGGGGCGCCCTGGAGGAGCGTGAGCGGCTGGCGCGGGAGATACACGACGCGCTGGCTCAGGGTTTCACGAGCGTCGTCATGGTCGTCGAAGGGGCGCGGGCAGCCTTGGAGCGCG
>DAHWQF010000104.1 GCA_027334785.1 Acidimicrobiaceae bacterium | reverse complement strand
GCGAAAAAGAGGTCGCCGTGGTGCAGGCCTCGAAGCTGTTCCAGATCTTTTTCGACCGCGGCATCGAGCGCCCGGTACTCCATCCGGTCCTTTCCGAAAACCGCCACCTGGGGCGCCTTCGTGACCGGGTGCAAGCGGACCGCCTCGATGTCCGCGTCCGGCAGGGACGCGAGCACCTCGACCGCCCCGCTGTTGACGTCGATGCTCACGAGGCCAGCCGTGTCCGAAGAGGCCGCCGAAATAGCCAGTATGGTGTCGCCGGCAGCATTGAACGAGAGCGGGCCAGCCAACAGGGCCTCTTCGTAACTGAACGTTACCAGGGGCTTCCAGTCCTCTCCCTCGCCGCCACGTACGAAAAGGACGTGCGAACCGTCGGGTTGCGGCCCGACCGCTGCCCTGACGGCCAGTTGCGAATCGGCGAGCCACTCGACAAAGCCCGGGTTGGCAACCTCTTTGTTGAGCTCGCCGCTCACGAGGTCGAGGCGGTACACGTCGTGCAACTGCGGGTTGTCCTTGTTGACCCCGACCAGCACCTCGTCGGGCCTGGTGGGCTCGCTGGCCACGATCCTGGCTTGGACGCCAGCGAAGGGGGTGAGGTCCCGACGCGCGCCTGAAACTGTATCGACGTCGTAGAGCCGCCAGTTTTCGTCACCCCCGGCATCCTGGAGGTACATGAGGTGCCGCCCGTCGGGTGCCCAGCTGAAGAGCCTGATGCCCCGATCGGTGTCGTCGGTGAGGGCGCGCGCGGCCGAGATGTCCACCTCCCGGCCCGGCTCGACGGCGACTGCCCACACGTTGAGAACGCCCTCGCGGGGAGCCAGCCACGCCAGCTGGCTGGCATCGTTGGAAAAAGACGGGCTGACGCGCTCGGGGTTACCGAAAAGCACCTCACGGGGGATCAACGTTGCCATAGGCAAAGCACGCTATCCCCAGGCCGCCCTCGTGGGCGGCATCCCGCTTTCGCCGCCTGGCCCGCAACGCACCCCGAGCACCTGGTGCACAGCTATCTTGCCCTCTTCGAAGGCGTTGGCCGAAGCAGCCATGTAAAGCCGCCAGGCTCTGGCGCGCCGCTCCCCTGCCATCGCCACGGCCTCGTCCCAGGACGCCTCCAGGTTGGACACCCACGCCCGGAGCGTGAGGCAGTAGTGCTCACGGAGGTTTTCCACGTCGCGCACTTCCAGCCCCGCGCGCTGCATGCCCTTTACCACTTCGCCCACGTCGATCAGGTCCCCATCGGGGAAGATGTAACGGTTTATGAAGCCGGCGCCTCGCATCTTGCTGCCCCCAGGCTTGGAAATGGCGTGGTTTAGCAGCCGCCCAGCCGGTTTCAGCAGGCGGTACAGGGTGGCAAAGTACTGGTCCATACGCGCCGAGCCGACGTGCTCGAACATGCCGATGGAAGAGATGGCGTCGAAGCTCTCGCCGCGAAGCGCCCGGTAGTCCTGAAGGCGGACTTCCACCCGCGCGCCGAGCCCGGCGGCCTCGACCCGGGCCTTGGCGCAGGCTGCCTGGGCGACGCTCAAGGTGATACCGACGGCCTTGGCCCCGTAGGCCTCAGCGGCGCGGAGCACCATGGAGCCCCAACCGCAACCAACGTCGAGCAGGCGCAGGCCGGGGCGTTCGTGGAGGCGGAGCTTGCGGCAGATAAGGTCGTGCTTGGAACGCTGGGCATCCTCGAGGGACATCTCTGGGACTTCGAAGCGGGCGCAGGAATAGGTCATGGCCGGCCCGAGCACGAGCCGGTAGAAATCGTCGCCCACGTCGTAGTGGTGGGTTATGGCGGCGGCATCCCGGGTGCGGGAATGGCGCCAGCCGGAAAGGTGCGCCTCTTCGGGGGGACGGGGCGGCGGCAGGCCAAGCGCGCCGACGCGGGCGGCGCTCGCCGGCGAGGTGAGCAACGAGGGGACGGTCTTGCGCAGCCTCGCCACCCGGCGCCTCGCATAGTTGTCGCGCTCGAGGCCGGCGGCGTCACGCAGCACCCGCAACATGGCGCACAAGTCCCCTTCCACTTCGAGCTCACCAGTCACGAAGGCACGGGCCAGGCCGAGCTCGTTGGGTGACCAAAGGACTCGGCGGAGAGCATCGGGCGAACGGACGACGACGCGGCCGACGCATTCCAAAGGCCCGGTGGCGCTGCCGTCCCAAAAGACAAAGCGCACCGGCGGCCCGTCCGGGAAGAACCCGGCCAGCAGCGGCTCCAGCCTGCTCGCGGCACCCGCTCCGCCGGTACCCGCTCCGCCCGCACCCCCGCGGCCCGAAGCCGTTGGCGCCGGCCTGTTCTCGGAAGCGTTCAGGGCGGGGCCACCGTCGGGCACCCCGCCGCCCTCGTGTTGTTCGCCAATGACGGCCATCGCGGCGCCAAGTTAGCGCTATCGAGCAACGGCCGCGCCCTGGTTCAGTTCGCTGGGCGCACGCCGACCTCCTCCAAATGGGCCAAGAGGTCCGCCGGGTCGTTGTAGACGCGATAGGCGCCGGCGGCCTGCAGTTCCTCGGGCCCGTACCCGCCGGAGAGGAGCCCGATCCCGAGCGCGCCAGCGCGCTGTGCCGCCAGGAGATCCCAGACGCTGTCACCAACGACGAAACTGCGAGCCGGCACGACGCCGAGCCGTTCGGCGGCTGCCAGGAACAGGTCCGGGTCCGGCTTGGCCCGCTTCACCTGGTCGCGGGTAACGATGGGAACTCCTGGCGGCAGCCCGAGCAGCGCCACACCCGCCGACGCTACGTTGTCTCCCCCGCTCGTAGCTACCGCGAACGCCACCTCATGGGCGGTGAGGGTGGCGAGAAGCTCGCGCGCCCCGGGCAGGGGGACGACGCTCCCCACCCGCTCGAGGTAAAACTCACGGTGAAGGCTGGAGAGCTTGGCCAGGGTCTCGGGGTCTAGAGTGCGGCCCGTCTCGCGCTGGAGCGCGTTCAAGAACAAGCCTCCGCTCATACCTATCCGGCGGTGGATGCGCCAGACCGAAAGCGATATGCCGCAAGCACCGAGCGCTTCTTGCCAAGCCGTGACGTGTTGGTAGACCGAGTCGATGAGCGTCCCGTCGAGGTCGAACAAAAACGCCGGCCGAGGCACCGAGAACGGTTCTGCTTCCGCGCTCGGGCCGGGCACAGGGGCGACCTTAGCGTGGGTGCCGGGGCGCCTGCGCTGGAGCGGGCAGGGCGGCCGCCACCTGGCCCCAGTGGCCGGGTCGCCACCTGGAAAAGATAGCAGGTCATGACCCTAGCTCGGCGTCTCGAGCGTGGCGCCCGCGGGCACCTGCACCCTGCCGTCGGGCCTCAGCAACCAGGCCGAACCTCGGCCCTTCACCTCCCAGTGCTCCGGGCCACCGACGAGCGCAGTCAGTTCGTCGATGCCCACCACGTTCACGCCCTCTTCGCGACCTCCGCCGTCTCCCAGGACGCTCGAGACCAGGCCCGGGGCCCGGGCCACGAAGGCGTCGAAGTGGGGAATGACGCGCACATGGGGCAAGAGGCCGAGCCCGGGGACCCCCTCCAGGCTCGGGTTGCGAAGTGACGGCACCCAGGATGACAACGCCATGGCCCCTGCACTGCACCCTGCCAAGGCCGCACCCTCCTGCCAGGCAGCCAGGACCGCCTCCCACACAAGAGTCGAGCGCAGGGTCTCGGCCAGAAAGGCCGGGTGGCCCCCCGACAGGTACACGAGCCCTGCCCCCGCCACCTGGGCCGCGACGAGCGGGTCGCCGGCGCTGCCACGGTCGCTGACCGCGAGCACCACCGCCTCCACCCCAAGACGCCCAGCCTGCGCCCTGCCGAGCGCGTGCCAGCGCGCTACGACAGAAGGGCCGTCCGGTACCGATGCCGTCGCGAGCTGGACATAGCGAGGTGGGCGGCCCTCGAGCAAGCCCGCCTCGACTTCGGCCATCTCAGGCAGGTACTCGCCCGAACCAACCAGGGCCAACGGCCCAGGTCCGTTTGGCCTGTTTTGCACCCGCCCATCTTTGCCCACCCTGACTTCTCTTTTTGCGCGAATGGCGGGTTATGTATATTGGCGCGCCGCACTCTGCGCACGGCGGGCCAGCTTTACGTATTCTTGTACATGGTGTCCGACCTCATGGAGCTGGACGAGACCACGGGCGTTTTCAGCGGCCCCTCGCCTAGCCGGGCGCCCACGGCGTTCAGCGAGGAAAGAGCGGAATTCTGTCGCTCCCTGGTGCAGTTCCTCATCGATTTCATGTCCGTGGGCTCGAGCGTCTCTCCCCACCTGTCCGTCAAAGACCTGTCGCGGATGGGGCTCGAATTAGAGCTAAAGGGAGCGCCACGGCCACCGGCACGCCGGCGGACAGCCGCGCAGCCAGTCGCCGTCGTGGCCCTCCCGACCGCGGCGGGCAGTTTCAGGGTGCCGCCCTTCGTGGCCGGCAGCCGCATGCACCCGGCTGAGTAGTCACGTCCCCCAGTGCCTCGCCGGCAGCCTGGCCGGGCGGGGCCGATTGCTTCCCGTTGCTTCCCGGTTCGCTGCTCGGCGCCTCTTGGCTGGGCCACTTTCCTCAGCTGGCCGCCAACGAGCGCAACCTGCCCCCGCCGCCAGGGACGGTATGGTCGGGTGAAGTCGAGCTAAGGAGGCGGCGGTGAACACTCTGCGTACGAGCCCATGGCTCAACGTGGCGGACTTCGGGGCAACCGGCGACGGCACGACCGATGACACCTCGGCACTGTCGAGGGCGATCGAAGCGGCCGCTCCGGGCCAGGCGCCGACTGGCAACCCGGTCTTCCTGCCGGCAGGCCGCTACCGGCTGTCCTCCGGGCTCACGCTCCCGCCCGGGGTGGCACTGGTGGGCGCCGGCTGGAACACGCCAGGTTCCCAGGCCAACGTCTTCGCGGGCAGCTGGCTGCTGGCCCCCGCCGGCGCCGGCTGGAGCCCGGTAACCCTGCGCCGGCGGCGGCGCCTCGGTGCGCAACCTTGGCTTCAACGTGCCCGACCAGGACACGGGGGGGCCGCCGGCGCCCGCTCAGCCCATGTTGAGGGTGACCGGCAACAACGCCCTGGTCGAAGACGTCTTCCTATACAACCCTTATATGGGCATCTACCTGGACGGGGGCGCGCAAGCCACACTGCGGCGGATCTTCGGCCAGCCGGTCGCCTACGGCATCCTGGTCGACCGCTCAAGGGACAGCAACTATATCGACACCGTGCACTTCTGGCCCTACTGGCAACCCCCCGGTAACAGGCCGGCCGCCGCCTGGCAGCTGGCCAATGGGACCGCCATCTGCCTCCTGCGCTCGGACAACCCTCACCTCTCCAACGTCTTCGCCTACAACTACAACAAGGGCCTGTCGCTCGGCAGTTCGCAAGCCGGCACGCCCCACAACGTCCATCTGTTCAATGCCGACTTCGACGGGTGCGTGACCGGGGTGCACGTGGCCGCCCCCGGCCAGGCCGGGATGGCCGCCACCCTGCAGATGGCCAACGTGACCATCCAGGCCCCGACCGGCGCCGGCGTCCCGGCCGGCCATGGCGTGTGGGTCGAGGCTGTGTCGGCTTACACCATGGTCCAGGCCTCCAACCTGCGGGTCGCGGCTTCGGGGGGCAACGCCGTCCGCATCGACGCCGATGACGTCACCTTTTTCGGAGAGAACGTCTCGCTCGAGAACTGGCGAGGGCCCGAGGGCTTCCACATCTCCTCACCACGCAGCTTCGCCCACCTCGGCGTGGGTTTCAGGGCCGGCCCGGGGACGCCGTTCGCGCCCAAGTCGCAGTTCCGCCTGGCCCGGGCCTAGGGGCGGCGCCGTCGGCTGCTGGCCCTAATACTTGAAGTTGGGCAGGTTCCAACGCGGCGTGCCGTCGATCACGCAAGCGCCGGCCCGTCGCCCGTCTGGCCGGCCCGCAGGGAAGGCCGTGGCCAGGGCATCGGCGATGGCGGCGGCCCGCTTGGCCGAGCCCTCGGAGCTGTAGTGGATGCCGTCGGAGATGAACCATGAGCGCTGTACCGTGGCCGCCCAGTTGAACACGGCCATGTCGGGGTAGTGCGGGCACGCTGCCACTAGTGCCTGGTCCCAGCGCCGCATGTGGGCCTCGGCGTAAGGGCCGCTCGACACCAGGGTCACAGCGTTGACCCAGAGGACGGGTTGGTCCCCGATAAGCGACATCATCTCTTTCACCCGCTGGGTGATCCCGACGTTTGAGCCTACGTAGACGTCGGCGGCGTCGTTTGTCCCCAGGGCGAGGACCCAGCAGCCCCTGTAGCCCTGCTGGACGAGTGCCTTGGCCATCTGGAAGGCATCCTCGGTGCCAGGGAGGGTCTCGACGATGGAAGTCCCACCCTCGATCCGCATGATGGACTGGTCGACGCCAACCCTCGCGTACTCCGCCCCGAGCCGCTGCGCCGGGTCGGGGAGGTAGCTGGTCGAGATGAGGCTGGCCGATGTGGAGTCCCCGATATCGACCACCTGCTTACAGGCAGTACGAAGTTCGAAGGGCGCGATCTTGGCCGCCGGGGGGCCTCCCTGGTGCGCTTGGCCCTGGTGCGCTTGGCCCTGGTGCGCTTGGCCCTGGTGCGCTTGGCCGGCGGCGGTCGTCGCGGTGGTGTGATGGCCGGCGGCGCCTCCGCTGGACGCCGGGGTGGCGCGGCCCGAGCCGTGGCCGCTCGAGACTGAGACTGCCCCGCTGCCAGCACTCGTGCGACCGGTAGGCCTGGTGGTAGTGGAAGGCCGGCTGCCGCCGCCCGCCTGGGCCCGGCCAGTCGCGCCAGTGCTCGTTCTCAGCCGGTTCCCCGGCCGAGCTTGTGTCGTGCTCACGGCGGCGACGGTGCTCGTGGGGACGCTCGCCTGGAGAGGGACGCTCCCCGCTCCCGGCCCGCCGGCCAGGCCGCCCGGGACGAGGCCACGAGGCTGAAGGGCCGGCATCACGCCGGCCAAGGACAGCGCAGCCAGGGTGACCGCAGCTGGCGTACCGGCGGCCAGGAGCCAGCGCCAAGGGCGCGAGACGGCCCAACTGGCCCAGCGCCGGGGGGACAAGCGCAGCTCGCGCCAGAGACGGCCGAGGGCGCCGTGGCGGACCGGTGATTCGACAAAGCGCCAGGACAGCTCGGCCAAGCCCAGCGTCGCCCCGACCTGCAGCGCGGCACGGAGCCAGCTGAAGCCACCCGTGACCGTGGGGGTCGTGAGCACGATGAGCGGGTAGTGCCAGAGGTAGGCGCCGTAGGAACGCACGCCGAGCCACCGGAGCGGCCGCACGCCGAGCGCGCGCCCAAAGCGGCTGGCGGGGTGGGCCGCTGAGGCCACGATCGCGGCCGTGGCCAGCGACAAGACCAGCATCCCACCCTGGTAGAGGAACGCCGAGTACTGACCGACCGAACAGACGAGCACCCCAGCCACAACCAGGCCGGCGATCCCGAGCCCGTCCAGGGCACGGCGGGCGCCGGCGCTCACGTGCTGCTGCAGGCCCTTGCTCGGCCACACCATCGCTAGGGCCGCCCCGATCAGGAGGGCGAACGCCCGGGTGTCCGTGCCGTCGTAGATGCGGGAGGGGTCGAAGCTCGGGTGGTAGAGGACCGCCATCTCGACGGCTGAGACGACCGCGAGGACCAAGGAGACGGCAGCCAGAGGCCAGAGATGCCAGCGTGTGGTGCGCCCGGTGGTGGTGCGCCCGGTGGTGCCCCGGGCCCGGCGCTGTACCCCTACAGGTTGGGGCCCCGGTGACTGGGCCCTCGTATACCGGGCCCCCATATACCGGGCCCCCAAAGACGGGTCATCTAGAAATTGGTCCCCCAAAGATGGGACGGCCGGCGCCCGGGCCACCAGAGCGCTACCGCGGGCGGTGCGGCCAGAGAGGAGGTTGCCGAGCGCGAGTAGGTCGGCTCCGCTAAAGGCTCTCTCCGGAACTTGGGGCGAGGGAGGCGCAGCGCTGTCAGCGCTCGTCAGGGCGCCAGGAGCCATGGCCCGCACGAGGAACCGGCGCGAGCGCGGCGCCGGGCCGAGCAGCCTGAGCCCGGCACCGCCGGCGTCGGCGGCGTCGGCGGCGTCGGAGGCGCCGGCCGAGGCGCCGGCCGAGGCGAAGGCGGAGGCGGAGGCGAAGGCGAGCTCGAGCTCAGCCAGGTCCTCGTTCTCCCCCTCGGGAGGTGAACTGGCCAGGTCAAGCGCGGTGCGGTGCTTCTCCGGGCGCGCCCGGCGGTGGGCCACCCAGATGAGGCCCACCCACAACAGCCACGGCCACACCAGGTAGAACTGCTCTTCGATGGCAAGCGACCACAAGTGCCCGAGGGGGGAAGGCGCACCGAAGCGAGCGAAGTAGGACACGTGCGCCAGCGCCGCCCACCAGTTGCTCACGTACAGCCCCGCGGCCAGCACTTCGCCCCGAAGCTCGCCGAGGCGCGACGGCTGGGCCACCGCCGCCCAGGTGGTCACGACCGCCAGCATCACGAAGAGCGCGGGCAGCAACCGCCTTGCCCGTCTCGCCCAGAAAGACCTGAGCTGCAGTCGACCCGAAGACTCCCACACCGCCAGCAAGAGGTCGGTGATTAGGTAACCGCTCAAAGTGAAGAACACGCCGACGCCGAGCAAGCCGCCGGGGAGCCACGGCACGCCGAGGTGGTACCCGATCACGGCGGCGACCGCGAGGGCGCGGACGCCGTCGAGGCCAGGCATATAGCGCTGGGCGCGACCGAGCGGCTGAGGCACGAACTGCGAGCCCTACGGCGTTAGGAAGTACTGAGCGGCCGGTGCCAAGAGCCGCCTTCGGGACAATCGGGCCATGGCGCGCCCTCCAGGGACCTGCGCCAGGTTCCCGTGACAAAAGACCGAGATAATCCAGCTGGCCACGCTGAGTTGAACGCCGTTGGGCGCCAAGCGGTTCCCACCTCGCCGGCGCCCTTCGCCTTGGGCGTCACGCGCCCGATGACGTCATGTGCTGCACGACCGCGTCAGGCCCGGGGAAATAGAGGCCTTGGTGGCCATCCGACCAGCGCACCAGGTACGGGGGCGCGCCATCCGGCCCCCTCACCTCTATGACTTCCCCGCGGCGCCCGCCCTCGCCAACCTTTTCTCCCGGCACTTCGATGTGGTCACCTACTGATGCCTTCATTGCCGTGCCTCCTTTCGACTTTTTTCCGAGCCCCTCTACCCACGGTTCACTTTACAACGCGAGGGAACTGGTAGAACTGACTTGTCTCCGAAAGGGTAACCACGGGTTGGGCACGCCACCACCAAGCGGAAGGGCCAAGGGGTTAGACGACCGCATCGCGCTTGCGGCCGTGTGCGCGGTGCTCTTCCTCACGTTCTTGGACACCACCATCGTGAGCGTGGCCCTCGCCGACGTGCAGACCCGCCTCCATGCCGGCGTGACCCAGCTCCAG
>DAHWQF010001049.1 GCA_027334785.1 Acidimicrobiaceae bacterium | reverse complement strand
GCGCGCCCGACCGGGCGGGGGAGCTGCTCGCGGCCGCGGCCGGTGAGGTCAAACCCGCCATCGTGATGGAGCTGGCCGGCGTGGACGCCGAGGAGGCCCGCCGGCGCCTGGCCGCCGCCAGCTCCTTCTACCGTTGCGTCATCGCCGACGGCCACCTGGCCGCCTCGCCGGTCGAGGGGGTGCGCCGGCTCGCCGACGGCGGGGTCGGAGCAGTGGTGCTGCACTCCTTGTTCGAAGAGGAGCTCGACGAGGAGACCGAGCGCCAGGCCCGCCTCGTCGAGGCGGGCACCGAGTGCTTCGCCGAGTCGCTCACCTACTTCCCCGACGTGCCCGGCGCCGATCGCGGCGCCGCGTACTACCTGAGCCTGCTCGAGCGGGCATCCGCCGCCGTCGACATCCCGGTGATCGCGTCCCTCAACGGCGTGACCCCCGGCGGCTGGACGGTCCACGCACGGCGGATGCAGGAGGCCGGGGCAGCAGCCCTCGAGCTCAATCTCCACTCCCCGCCGGCGGTCCCCGGGGCTCCGAGCGGCGACGTCGAAGCGCGCCACGTCGAGATCCTCGGGCGCGTGCGGGCGGCGGTGACCATCC
>DAHWQF010001048.1 GCA_027334785.1 Acidimicrobiaceae bacterium | reverse complement strand
ATTGGTCTGCTTGCATCATCATCCGGTGCCGCTCGGCAGCCGGTGGCTCGATCAGGTGGCGCTCGCCAACCCCGAAGCCTTCTTCGCCGTCATCGACGGACACCCGGGCGTTCGGGGCATCCTCTGGGGTCACGTTCACCAGAGCTTCGATGCGCTGCGCAACGGCGTGCGCCTGCTGGCCACGCCGTCGACCTGTGCGCAATTCCGGCCACGCACCGAACAGTTCGAGGTCGACCCGCTCCCGGCGGCGTACCGCACGCTGGCGCTGCGCGCCGACGGCTCGATCGCCACCGAGCTGGTGTGGATCGAGGGCGGCGCGCGCCGCGGCTCGATCGGCGCCGCCTAGCCGGCGCGAACCGCGGCCGGGCCAGGCCCCGCGAAGGGGCGCACACCGGTCCACCGTCGAGCGATTTCGCATCACCTCGGCGCCGGGCAGCGCCGTGCCTGAGCTGATCGGTGCGCCCGGGGACGAGCGCCCGCGCCGGGGCGCGACCTCGGAGCCATTGATCTTTCGCCCGGTGATCGTTACTTTGCTCGGCCTGGACGAAGTAAGCACAAGCGCGAGAACGGAATGATCCGCCGACCGTTGAT
>DAHWQF010001047.1 GCA_027334785.1 Acidimicrobiaceae bacterium | reverse complement strand
CACGACCTCGACGAGGAACTGGTCGCGCACCGTGCGAAAAAATCTCTCCACCTTCCCGCGGCCTTCCGGGCGCCGCGGCTTGCTGTGGACCAGGCGGGCGCCGAGCACCGCAAGGGCCCGTAGCAGCTGCTTTGACACGAAGCTCGAGCCGTTGTCCAGATAGACGGTCTCAGGGGCGCCCCGACTGAGGACACCCCGCCTGAGCGCCGCCTCGGCCGAGAGGACGTCTTCGGCATAGGTCCAACGGTGGCCACAGACGAGGCGGGAGTGGTCGTCCAGATAGGCGAACAGGATCGCCTTCTTGCCGCCGACCACCGGCCCGTGGAGCGCGTCGCCCACCCAGAGCTCGTTCGGGCGGGTCGCCTCGAAGCGGCCGAAGGCGACGTTCTGGCCGGTGAGCGCGGCACGGCTGAGGCCGAGGGCGGCGAAGTGGCGCTGGAGGGTTCGCGGGGAAGGCGACCACTCGTGGCTCGCCTCGAGCATCTGGGCGATGTGCGCGGCCGTGCGCGACGGGTCCTCACGTCGCAGGTCGCAGGCCAGCATGAGCAGTCCTGCCGGCGTGCGGGGCTCGACGCGCCGCGGCGTCGGGCGCA
>DAHWQF010001046.1 GCA_027334785.1 Acidimicrobiaceae bacterium | reverse complement strand
GCACCCGTCCTCCGACAGGCGCTCGACGAGACCGGTCACCGGCATCGGGACCGAGACGGCGTCGGCCACTGCGTGGGCGAGCCGGAGGTCCTTCAGCAGCATCGCCAGCGTGAAGGTCGCCTCGTAGTCGCGTTCGGCCAGCACGCGGGTCTTGTAGTGCACGAAGGGGGAGCCGAGCGCCGAGCGCTGGAGCAGCGGGAGCAGGACGGTGCGGTCGACACCCCACGCCTCGGCGAGCACGACCAGCTCGGCCAGGAGCTCCGCCGAGCCTGCGAGCATCGAGTTGACCGCCAGCTTGACCACCCGGGCCTGCTCCCCGCCGCCGACGTAGCTCGCCGACGCCCCGATGCGCTCGAGCACCGGCCCGGCGCGGTCGACGTCCTCCCTGTCCCCCGAGACGATGAGCGCCAAGTTCCCCGCCGCCAGGACCTCGGGGTTCCCGCTCACCGGGCAACGCACGTAGCCGACCCCGCGAGCCGACGCCACCTCGGCGACCCGGGCCGACACCTCCGGGGAGACGGTGCTGTGCTCGAGGAGGAGCCCTCCCGGTGGCGGGGCGGCGAGCAGGCCGCCCTCTGCGAGCAGGACGGCGTC
>DAHWQF010001045.1 GCA_027334785.1 Acidimicrobiaceae bacterium | reverse complement strand
AGGTCGGGAGGTGCGCCAAATAGCCCGCGCTGGCTTGGCCGGCTGAGGCCCACCCGGTGGCAGAACGGAGCGTGGCGAGCGCGGCTCGGCGCGATGAGGTGCGTTGGTAGTACAAGGTTGCTGCGATAATGAACAGGACGGCTGCGCCGGCAGGGTAGTAAAGAACTGGTTGCACTTCAGGTCTCGATATTGGCAGTCCTGTACATCCAGAGGAAGCCGAGCAGCTGCAGCACGAGCGCTCCTAAGAGGGCAATTTTGCCCGGCATGGTGTGGAAGAGCACAAGGATGTACCGGGGGCTCGAAGCGAAAAGGAAGGCAGCGATCAATATCGGCATGGCGCCGAGCACGTACGCGCTGAGCCTGGCCTCAGCGGTGAGGGTCCGGATTTCCCGACGAAGCTGGACCCGCTGGAGCATCGTCTCGGCGAGGGTCTCGAACAGTGCAGCCAAGTTCCCTCCGGCTTCTTGCTGGATGCGCACTGCGGCGACGCTCTCAGAGAAGTCGCGGTTGCCTATGCGAAGAGCAGCGGCGTCGAGCGCGTCTGCGACTGGGCGTCCGAGACGGGCCTCGGTCAAGACCCGCTGGAGCTCGCCG
>DAHWQF010001044.1 GCA_027334785.1 Acidimicrobiaceae bacterium | reverse complement strand
CGGGTCCTCGAGCGCCGCCAGCGGCGTTGCGCTCATCGATCAGGACCTCGGGTGATATGTGCGCGCTTGGGGCGCAGCGCGCCGATGCCGTGGTCGGCGCCCACCGCCTTCGCCTCCTTCCTCGCGGCCACGACCTCGACCGGCTCGATCAGTTCGTCCATACTGCAGTCCAAGATGTCCAACAGCGCCACCAGGATCCTGAGGCTCAACCGTTCCGGTCGCTCGACCACCAGTCGGTAAACCTGGCTCGCAGACAACGTGATGCCTCGGTCTGCCAGTGGGGAAAGAAGATCGGTAGTAGCGAACATCTCTCGTCTCGCCATCACTTGGCGCAGGTGCCAGCGGTAGTCGAGCTCTGGGGCCATCAGTCGCTCCTCTCCTGCGATGCGTCGTCGCCGAGGGCGGACGACAGCGCTCGGCGCAAGGCGGTGTTCATGAAGTCGTCGCTCACGTGGGTGTAGATGGCGGTTGAGGTGTCGCACTCGTGGCCCACCTGGATCTGGAGGAACCGCCGGTCGGCCCCATCTTCGGTCAAGTGGGTGACATAGGAGTGCCGAAGCGAGTGCGGCACCAGCGCCGGCGGCAGGCCGAGGGCA
>DAHWQF010001043.1 GCA_027334785.1 Acidimicrobiaceae bacterium | reverse complement strand
GGGAGCACATCAACCTCACCGGGGACTACATCTGGCAGCACAAGCTCGTCGAGCCAGGCAAGTTCCGGCCGCTGCGGACGCTGGTCGAGGCTTAGCGTACGATTTTTTCCGTTTCGTGAGCTGACCCGAGGGACGGCGGCCACCTCCTCGTTAGATTCGAGCTCCGCCCGAGAGCGGGCCAGGTGCAAAAGGGCGACGAGGGTGTGGGTCTTGCCGCCGCCGAAAGGTGTCCGAAGCTGGAGGACGCTGTCGCCCGGCTTGCCCGAGAGGACACCCATGACGTCGGACAGCAGCTCGGCGAGCGCCTTGGTCAGGAACGTGGCGGCGAAAAAACGAGCTGGCTCGAGGTACACGAGGTCGACGCCTTCGCGGCGGCGGTAGACCGAGGCGAGGTTGACCGCGTAGGTGCCCATCTCAAGTGCGCCCGAGGTGACATCGGAGTGCGGCCGGACGACGTCCACCCACGGTCTAAGGCGAAAGGCGCCTTCGGTCATCGGCCCGCCCCGCTGAACAACCTGCCAGTGCTCGCCAGGTGCTCATCGACGAGGTGCCGCCAAGACCCCAGCGCTCGCTCGGCAGCTGCGGCCTCACGGGCC
>DAHWQF010001042.1 GCA_027334785.1 Acidimicrobiaceae bacterium | reverse complement strand
CGGTACCAGCTCGCGGAGATCGACGGTGCCGGCATCGAGGACCCGGGAGAGGACACGCGCCTCGAGGAGGAGGAGGACCGGTTGGCGGCCGCCTCCTCCCACCGGCATGCCGCCGCCGCAGCCCTCCGGCACCTCGACGGTACGGACCCGTCCGGCGCGATGGACCTGTTGGCCGCAGCGGCAGGCGAGCTCGCCGGAAGGCCGCCGCTCGGCCGCCTGGAAGAGCGGGTCAAGGCGGTGATGGCGGACCTCTCCGACCTGGCGATGGAGCTGCGCGGGGTCGTCGACACCTGGGAGGACGACCCCGAACGCCTCGAAGCGGTCCGGCGCCGGCGCCAGCTGCTCCATGAACTACAACGCAAGTACGGGGAGGACCTCTCGGCGGTCACCGCCTTCGCCGAGGAGCTGCGGGGCCGGTTGGACGCCCTGGTCGACCAGGAGGCGCTCCGCCGGGCGCTCGACGACGGCTCGGTCGCGTGGGCGAGCCTCGACGTGACCGACCCCGAGCCCCTTCCCGCCGGCCACTGGCTCTACGCCCATCCCCGGGTCCGGGTGTCCCCGCACGTGTCGTGGAGCAGCCACGACGGCCACGACACC
>DAHWQF010001041.1 GCA_027334785.1 Acidimicrobiaceae bacterium | reverse complement strand
CAAACGTTCGTCCCGGCATCAAGCAGCGGGAGCCGCCAGACCCTCACGGCCTTCTTGGCCGCGGAATCGGACCCAAGCGACTACGGCCAGCTGACCGAGTACACGATCCCGTCGAGCGAAGCCGTCGACGGCCCCTACTTGGTCTCGACCGCGGTCAACGAGAGCTACTCCATCTCACAAGAGATCACGCTCCTCAACCACGACAATTCCAGGGTGGTCCTGGGAGATGTCGTGCTCACACCGATCGGGCAGTCGCTCCTCTACACCCAGTCCTTGTACGTGGAGCAGTCCACCAACCAGGTGCCAAGCCTCCAAGACGTGATCGTCGTGTACGACGGTAAGGCCTTCCAGTCGGGCCCCGCCGACCCGACGCTCGACGCCGCGCTCTGCAACGTCACCAACCCAGGCGGTGGGCACCCCTTTGCCAGCTACTGCCCGGCAGCGGCCAAGGCGCCGGCGAGCACGACCAAGCCCAAGAAAGCGCCGAGCAAGACGGTGAGCCCGCCGACGACCTCGACGACGACCTCGGTGCCCGTTGCGGCACCAAGAGGAGCCGTTGCGGAAGACCTGGCCGCGGCCGAACAGGACTTCGCCCTC
>DAHWQF010001040.1 GCA_027334785.1 Acidimicrobiaceae bacterium | reverse complement strand
GTTCACGCCTCTCGTTACGCAGGCGGGGTCATCCCGGGGGTTGCCTGAACGGACCCTCCAGCGGAGCCACACCCGTTATTTATCGTGTGAGCTCAGGCGGCGAGGCCCGATCGAGCGGCGAGGTCGTCGAGCTCGGCTGTGAGCGCCCGGAGGGCCTTCCGAAGAGGTGGCGGCGGGCCGGTCGCCCCCGTGGCGTCGGCCATGCCGCTCAGGATGAAGCGGCTGTAGACGCGGCTCAAGAACAGTGCGGCGCTGAGGCCGGCGTCGGTGACGGTGTAACGGTGGCCGTGGGGGACGCGTTCGATGAGGCCGTGCAGGCGGAGCCGGCGCAGGTGGTAGCTCATGCGGCCCTGGGTCATCGCGCTCGGGGGGAGCCCGAGCGCCGGGGCGAGGAGCGCTCGCAGGTCGGCCAGTTTGAAGCCGTCGTGCAGGAGCCGCAGGGGCACCAGCGCTTGGAACAGCGCCTGGGTGGCCGGGGCATCGAAACGCAAGGCGGGGACACGCTGGCCCTCCACCTTTACGGGCCGGCACACCTTGTCGTAGGCCTCCTCGCCGGTCATCGGGTCGCTGCTGGTTCGTTCCACCTCCAAGAGGCGGC
>DAHWQF010000103.1 GCA_027334785.1 Acidimicrobiaceae bacterium | reverse complement strand
AGCTGCTCGGTGACGCCGAGGGCGGCACCGCGGGGCAGGATCGTGACCTTGGCCACTGGGTCGGCGTGCTCGGAGAGGAGCGCGACCAGCGCGTGACCGGCCTCGTGGACTGCGACGGAGTACTTCTCTTCGGCCAGCAGCGCGTTCGACACGTCTCGCCGGCCGATCAGGAGCCGGTCGCGTGCCGCGTCGAAGTCAGCCGCGGAGATGACGGCGCGGCGCGCCCGCACCGCGTTGATCGCCGCCTCGTTCACGAGGTTGGCCAGGTCGGCACCAGAGAAGCCCGGCGTGCCCCGCGACACTGCGTCGAGGTCCACGTGCGGGCCGAGCCTCTTTGTCTTCGAGTGGATGGCGAGGATGGCAGCACGCTCTTTCTGGTTGGGCAGGGGGATCTCCACGGTGCGGTCGAAGCGCCCGGGGCGCAGCAGGGCGGCGTCTAGGATCTCGGCCCGGTTGGTCGCGGCCATGACGACCACAGCAGCGCCCGGCTCGAAGCCGTCCATGTCCGACAGCAGCTGGTTGAGGGTCTGCTCACGCTCGTCGTTCGAACCGAACCCGCCCGGGCCGCGCCGGCCCCCGATGGCGTCGATCTCGTCGATGAAGATGATCGAGGGCGAGCGCTTGCGGGCGTCGGCGAACAGGTCTCGGACCCTGGAAGCACCGACACCGACGAACATCTCGACGAAGCTCGACCCCGACAGGGCTAAGAACGGGACACCGGCCTCACCGGCGACGGCTCTGGCCAGATGGGTCTTGCCCGTCCCGGGAGGGCCGACCATCAGCACCCCCTTGGGCCCCACCGCACCGGCGGCGGCGTAACGGCCCGGGTGCTTCAAGAAGTCGACGACCTCCATCACCTCGGCCTTGGAGCCTTCGTAGCCGGCTATGTCGGAGAAGCGAGTGGTGGGCCGCTCCTCGTCGTAGACCTTGGCCTTGGACTTGCCGATGCCCATGACCCCGCCGAGCCCGCCGAGCCCGCCGAGCTGCTGGCGGCCCTTGCGCCCGAACCAGACGAACACCCCGACGATGAGCGCGAGCGACAACAAGAGGCCGAGCACGCTCGACAACGAACTGGTGGCAGGGATGGTGCCGGTCACCTGCACCTTGTGCGCACTTAGCAGGGGCGGCAGGCTGGTGTCGTTCAAGGCGGTGGGGATCTGGGAGGTGTAGGTGCCCCCGCCGCGGAGCGTGCCGGTGACCGATCCCGTCGAGGTGATCGTTGCCGTCGACACCTTGTTAGCCCTCACCTCGTTGACAAAGCCGGTGTAGGTCAACTTGCGGGCCGGCGTGGACTTCGACCCCGCGTGGAGCAAGAAGAGGAGCGCCAGCGCAGTCCCGGCCGCCAGGGCCAACACCCACCAGCGCGGCGGGCTCGGCTTTGGCGCCGGCAGTGGTGAGCGCCCGGTGGGCGGGCCCGAGCGGGCTGAGGTTGTCTGGTGCAGGGTGCTCACTGGTGGCCCCTGGGCACGGTCGCTTGGCGGTCCCGGTCGTAGCATGCGCCGAGCAGCCCGTTGTAGGCCCGCCCTGGACGAGACGCCTGTGGTACACGGGCGCAGGGCCCGGCCCCATGCCGAGCCTGTCGGTTGGGCCCGGGGTTAGCTCCGGCGTCAACGCCGGATCGGCGAGCCGCACCGCCGGCGGGGGCGGCGCCGTTCAAGTCGGAGGACCGGCTCAAGGGCTCGATCTTCAAGCTGCTCCTTTGCTCCTGGGTACCTTCCGGACATCATGTCCCGGGGGTCAACGCCGCCAGGGTCTGGAGCAACGATCTCGCCGAGCAGGCCCGGGACGGGCCTGTCGCAAGTACTGAGCTTTAGGCTACCACCACAAGCGCCGCTGCCTAAGCGGCACCGGCTGCCCCAGGCGCCCGGCTCGATTACCCTTCGTCGGCCCAGCCTCCTTGGCGGCCCTGCGCGTCTAGGTCGAGCGCTCCAGACAAGGTGCCTCGGGCCGCGCCTACAGGAAGCCTCGGGCCACGCTTATATAAAGAGGCCGTCGTTATATGGAGTAATGCGCCGGGCTGCGAGGCCCCCGCGTGACATGGTTGAAAGCTGGATCGCCTGAGTTGGGCCAACGCCCAGAAGACGAACTCCTTTGAGCGCTTGGGGCGATGCCCACGCACCCCGCCATCGCACAGCGCGCGCCTGAAGCCAGAGCCTCGTTTCACCTTTTGGCCTGCGCGCCAAGCCAAGGGGACGGGTGGTAGGGTTTCAAACTGAAGGTGCGGCTTGGGGGTCCTGAACCGCCCCAACAGTTGCACCGTTGCTCCAGACCCTGGCGACGCAAGCCCCGAGCAAGTGTCCTCGGGTACGCCCAAGAGGAAAGGAGCGATGGAAGTGGCTAGGACGAAAAGAAGCTGTGCGGTCGTACCGCCAGGCAGCAGGCGGCTCGGCGATGAGCGCTGGTCCCCCAGGCGGAGAGGTCGGGCCGGCGAGGGGCCTGGGGCTCGTCAGGGACAAAGCCTGGAGGTCATCGGAGCGCTGGGGCTGCGGCCAGGGACAGCCAGTGCTCGGCCCACTGCAGTGGGCCCAAACAGTTCACTTTTCAGCCACGGCTCACCGGGCTATCGCTCACCGGGCCACTGCTCAGCGGGCCTGGGCCTTAGCGAGCGGGCCATGGGCTCGTCCGTGGTCGTCTCGGTGACCGGGGAGGTCGACATCGCCACCACCGTCCAGCTCTCCCAAGCGCTCGGGGCGGGCCTACGGCGCGGGGCCAAGGGGTTGGTCTGCGACCTGACCGGCGTGAGCTTCTTGGGGGCAGCCGGCATGACGACGCTGGTGCTGGCCCGCCGGCGGGCCGTGGCCTGGGGCACTTGGTTCGACGTCGTGTGCCCGCAGCCAACGGCCCGCAGGGTCATCGCCCTCCTCGGCTTGGACGCGGTGCTCAGCCTCCACGACGCTGTAGCCGAGGCGGTCGATGACCAAGCACGTCGAGCAGGTCGCCCCTCGGGGGAGGGACAAGCCGTCCCAGCCCCGGTGCACGCCCCCGTCGCCTGCGAGACGCCCGCCGGTGGCTCTCGGCCCCCCCGTCTGGCGGCGGGCCAACTTCTAGGAGGGGGGCCATTTCAGCAAAAGAGCCAGGACGGCAGGCCCACACAGGGAGCGCTACCATGAGCACGCCACACGAGTCGTCCGAGGAGGCCACAGTGGCCGAGCATCAGGACCAGGCGAGGTGGAGCGTCGCCGAATGGCACGGGAAGATGATCGTCGGCCGTAACGGCGAAAGATCGGCAAGCTCCAAGACGTCTACGTCGACGTCGAGACCGACGAGCCGCAGTTCGCCACGGTGAAGGAAGGCTTCATCGGCCGTCACTTGACCTTCGTGCCACTGGGCGGCATCAGGATCGGCCCCGAAGACCTTCAGGTCTCGGTGACCAAGGACGAGGTCTGCTCCGCTCCTAACATCGAGATGCACGGCGAGGAGCTAACCCAAGCCGACGAGTCGGCCCTCTATCACCACTTCGAGCTGAACTACACGCCTCCGGACACCGAGAGCGGACGCCGCCTCGCCCGTCGGTGAGTGTGCCTACCTAGGCCGGTTTGTAGTGTTGGCGACCTCAACTGGGGTGTCCTGGAAAAGGGTCAACCTGCTGGGGTCCGGCGGGCTGGCGCTTCAGTGCTCTCGGAATGAGGCATCCCCATTTCACCCCCGCCAGCTTTGGAGAGCGCCTCAATTGTGACGCAGTTCCTCAGGCCTGAGGTGTCCCGACAGCCAGAGCGGCGGTGTGGCCATTCGCCACGAGGTGGCGGATGATACGCCAGAAAGACTCAGGGAAACTGGTCTCGCAGTAGCCGAGGTCGCTCGCCAAACAGAACTCCCTGACGAGGTTCTGGGCACGCCTCAGGTTGGGCCGAGGCGCAGAACCATGAGAGGGAAAAAGAGCGGTGCCTGCCAGCGCGCTAGCAGCCAGGCGAAATTCCAGCGCCCAGGTGCTCCAGTGGGCGCGAATGCGAAGAGCCCGTCACCAACGTCAGGGTCGCGGCCGACCTCGTTCGGGTGGGCGTGATGAGCATTGTGCTTGGGGACCCACCATCCGAAGCCCAGCCCGGTCAGTGCGTTACCGACCGTCAGCCCGAGGAGCCGGTTGGCCCGTGACGAACGGAAAACCTGCTGGTGGCCGGCGTCATGGCCGATGAAGCCCAATTGGGTGAATATCGCCCCTAATAACGCGGCGAGCCCGAGCGTTGCCCACGAGTTGCCCACGGTGACGAGAGCCGCCCAGCCGGCGGCGAAGGCCAGGACCGTCAGGCAGATCTTCAAGATGTAGTAACCCGGTCGGCGGTACAACAGTCCGGCCGCGCGCACTTGGAGGGCAAGTTCACGAAAGCCGGCCTTGGATGCATCGACTGTGGTGGTCTGCACGAGCTCTGTTCCCGAAAGTGGTCGGAGAGCGCCACCGAGGTCCGGGGCAACGCTGAGCCGAAGGTGTCTCTTTTAGCCACTGTAGCCCGCCTTTGGGCCGCGGGGAGCCGGCCAGGGGCCCCGCCTGGGGCCCAGGCGGGGCAAAGGAGTCACCTGTCTCAAGATCTGCAAGAGGCCCTACGTCGGGGCTCGGAGGCCCTGGTTGGGCGAGGCCTTGGCCCTTTTGGTCGGCGGGCGCCGAGTCGACATCAAGGTCGCCGGCGCGCAGGTATCGCAGAGCGGTTGGTCTCGCGGACATAGCCGGGAGGAAAGCACCGGATGGTCACCGTTGGTACTGGCGCCCAACTGGTACTGGCACCCAACCGTCAATTACCCGGTTGGAGATGGTCTAGGGAGCCGGGGCTGAGGGTGCCTTCGGCGACCCTCGAGGCGAGGTCGGCGAGGCGCAGGTTATGGTTGCGGGCGTGGTTGCGCAGCCGGCGGAAGGCTTGGTCCATGTCCGTGCCGGTGGCCTGGCTGACCTTGCCCTTGGCTTGTTCGATCACGACCCGGCTGTTTAGCGCCGCGCTGAGCTGGTTGTTGAGGACCTGGGCGTCGATGACGATCTGGTGCTGGATGATGGCGATGGTGGCGATGTCCGCGAGGGCTTGGGCGGCAACGATGTCCGCCTCGCCGAGCGCGCCCGGCTCGCTGCGCAGCAAGTTGAGCGTGCCGAGGGTGCGGCGACGGAGCTGCATGGGGAAGGAGTGGGCGGAACGGAACCCCTCGGCGGCGGCCCGGGGGGCGAAGCGGGGCCATCGGCTGCCCTCGGCCGCGAGGTCTAGGTTCACGACCTGCTCGCCGGTGCGGTAGGCCTCGAGGCAGGGTCCTTCGTCCGATTGAAGCTGGAACAGCTCGAGGGTGCGCATGGAGTCACTGGAGGAGGCGATCACCTGCAGTGCCCCGCTCGGCGAGGCGAGCATGACGCCGGCGGCGGTGAGACCGAGGGCGTGGACGCAACGGTCGCTGAGCAAACTGAGGACGTCGACGACGTCGAAGTCGTCGACGAGGTTGTCGGCAAGCTCGACGAGGCTGCGCACGAGCAGCGTCTGGTTTGGCATCACGGCACCTGTTCTCGAGGTGCGGCCGGAGGTGGTTCGGGGACCGGGCCGGGCAACGGCATACAAGGTTGCGTAGGGCAGATGATACCCAGCGGGGCCCGACCTCACTCGCCGGCGTCGAAGTGGAGCCGCCGTTCGACGACGTCGCGGGCGACCTCGGAGACGAGCCGGTCCGTGACGAAAGCACGGGCTCGCAGACGGACAAGGGCGTCAGCGACTGGGATGTCGAGCTGGACCGAGACCATGCCTGCTGCTTGGTGGACGGCTCCCCACAGGTAGAGGTCCTCCTCGATGTTGATGCCGAGGGCCCCAGGAGGTGCGCCGGCCTGGGCGGCCAGGACCGCTCGTGCGGCGACGTCGGCCATTACCAGGGCATTGGCGTGCTCCTCGTCCTCGAGCAGTCCAGCCCGGTCCCGGTAGAGGTTGAGCGCGCCGAGCCGCACGGTGCCGATCCGGATCGGGTAGCCGAACACTGCCCGGGCCCCGCCGCCACAAGCCCGACGCGAGAAGGCCGCCCAGCGTGAGCCGCCCGCGGCCGCGAGGTCGGGCTCGGAGACCGCTTCCCCGAGGCGGTGGGCGTCCACGCACGGCCCCTCGCCCAGGGTGTACTGGGCCTCTTCGATCAGCGACGACACCTCGTCGGTGGTGCAGACCGATGCCTGCGGCCGCCCGTCGGCGAGCAGCATTACCCCCGCCCCGCTCATCCCGGTCACCTCGGCAGCGACTTCGCACAGCCGGGCAGCACCCGAACCGTCTCTGCCGCCGAGGAGGCCAAGGATCCGCAGGAGCCGGTCAGAGGCCATGGGCCCTGCTGTTGCCGACAGGCCCGTGCGCCGTGGGTGCCAGCGGCGACCTGTTCCCCATGAGCGATGTCCTTCCAAAAGAGGCCGAGCGCTCAACGAGGACTAGATCCAGCGCAACCTGGTCGGCGGCCTACCGAGGGCTACCTCGAGCCTACCGCGTCCCCGCGACCTCACCGACCGAGCTTGGGTGGCGTACCGACCCGGAGCCGCTTCCGACCTACCTGCGAGCACCCCGAACTGGCACGTTAGGCTGCACGACGTGGTGGCGGGGCGTTCCCAGGCTGGCTTCCCCTGAAGGTACCCGGCGGGAGGTTCCGGCTGAGCGAGGTTTGCCTGGCGGCGTCTCCTGCCGCCAGGGCTGAGTTCCCATCGAGGTGCGCCTTTGGCAGCGCCAATGGGTGCCAGGCACCGTACTCTGGGGGTTCGCATCGGCTCTTTGGCGGTTCGCGTCGGCGGGGCGGGCCGGGGCGGGCTGGCCGAGGTCGTGTCAGGGGGGCGGCGGCTAGCAGGCATGCCACTGGCTTAGGTCCTGGCGTAGGTACCGGCGTGCGCCGGTGACCGAGCGGGCGAGTGCGACAGAGGCACAGGGGCGGCCATCGTTGTGGCGGCGGCTGGCTGGTAGGCACCCCTTTCGCCGGGGCGCTTTGGTCATCCTGCTCGCCCTGGTGGCCGAGTACCTGGTCCTCCCCCAGATCGGCGGGGTGCGCCGATCGCTGCACCTGCTCGCACGGGTGAACATCGGTTTCGTCGTGCTCGGGGCCCTGCTGGAGGTGGCGAGCCTGGCGAGCTACGCCGAACTAACACGCGCCGTGCTCCCGCCGGGGGCGAGCCGGTTCTCCCGGATCTGGAGGATCGACTTGTCGACGTTGGCCGTGAGCCACGTGCTGCCTGGCGGCACCGCCGGCGGGGATGGGCTCGGGTACCGGTTGCTGACCGATGAGGGGGTGAACGGCGGCGACGCCGGCCTGGCGCTCGCCATCCAGGGGATCGGCTCGGCTCTCGTGCTCAACGCCATCTTGTGGCTGGCCCTGATCGTGTCGATCCCTTTGAGCGGGTTCAGCCCTGTCTACGCCACCGCCGCCATCGTGGGCGCATTGCTGCTGGCCACCTTCGCGGGGGTGGTGCTCCTCCTCACCAAAGGCGAGGAGGGAGCGGCGACCGCCCTCCGGGCGCTGCTCGGAAGGCTGCCGTTCTTGAAGCCCGGCGCGGTCCGCACCGCCGACCGAATCTTGCACCAGATCGCCGCGAGGATCCGGGTCATGGCTGCCGATCGTGCCCTGATGCGCCGGGCGGTGCTTTGGGCGGCGGCCAACTGGCTGTTCGACGCGGCGTCGTTGTTTGTCTTTTTGGCCGCCTTCGGCCACATCGAGGACCCCGACGGCCTGCTCGTCGCCTACGGGCTCGCCTATGTGCTGGCGGCCATCCCCGTGACCCCGGGCGGCTTGGGGATCGTCGAAGGGGTCCTCGTCCCCAGTTTGGTGGGATTCGGCGCCACGCGGGCGGTCGCCGTCGTGGCCGTGATCGGCTACCGGCTCGTCAACTTCTGGCTGCCCATCCCGGTGGGCGCCGGCGCCTATCTCTCGCTCCGCGCTGGAAGCGGCCGGCGTAATAGTCACCAAGCGAAGGCTGGGGCTTAGACGTGCCGCGGGGGAGGCCCGACCACTGGCACCGCTGCCCGGCCCTGGCGAGCGCCCGGTGGAGGGCGAAGGGCAGTCCGGGCCGCCGGCCTGACATGCGCCCGCCGACCTCAGCGGGCGAGCAGCGGACGAGCAGCGTACGAGCAGCGTTGGCGGTAGGTTCCCGTTCTGGCCTCATGATGGGCGTTGTGCCGGCGTTGGGCCGGCGTTGGGCCGGCGTTGTGCTAAAAACAGGTGGATGTGCGCTGGCGGAGGCCACATCCGTTGGAAATCTGCGCATTTTCGCGCCAAAACCCGACGGATGTGCGGTTGGCGATTTCACATCGGTCGGTTTTTCGCCCGGCCCCGGCTACTTGGGGGTGGTCTAGCCGGACTAAGCGCCTAGGCGGGCGTAAGCGCCTAGCCGGGCGTAGGCGCCTAGCCGAGGCGCCGGCCCACCCAGGCGTCTGGGTCGGTGATGAAGGCCGAGACCTGCGGCGCGAACTCCCCGCTAGTGATGTCTTCGAGGCTCATGCTTTCGAGCACGGAGCGCAAGCTGGCCCGAACCGCGATCCACGCCTCCTGCAGGTGCTTGGCCGCACCCTGGTAGGTGGTGGACTCTGGCCTTTCCCCCCTCACCTGGGCGAGCGGACCCTCGAGGGCTCGGATGACGTCGGCGACGGTTACCTCCGCGGCCGGGCGGGCAAGGTTGTAGCCGGCGTCGCGGCCCCGGTGGCTGGCAACGATCCCGGCCCGGCGCAGTTCGTTCAAGATCACGCCGAGGAACTTGGCCGGGAGGTCCTGTTTGGCGGCCATGGCCTCGACTGTCATGGGTTCTCCCGCTACGGCGAGCACGAGCAACGCCCGCACCCCGTAGTCAACTTTGGCCGAGATTTGCATGTAAGACCAGCATAGAGGGCGGGGTCTTTGTCTGCCGCCCCGGGCCCGGAGCCCACCAGCAGGCCACCAGCATGCCTGCGCGCTTGGGGGACGCTTCGCCAAGTGGCGGGTCTATCGCATCCTGGGTTCAGTAGACGGAGAAGCCCGTGACCGCCTCGGGTTCGTCGACACGTTGCTCGACGGCTGTCACCCTCGCGTGGCGAGGGCCGGACCGGCACCACTCGACGAGACGTTCCACGGCTTCGGGTTCGCCTTGCGCGACGATCTCGACCCTGCCATCTGGGAGGTTGCGTGCCCAGCCTGACACCCCGAGCAACCTTGCCTGCTCGGCGCAGGACCCCCGGTACCAAACACCTTGCACCCTCCCGCTCACCCAAAGCCGGCGCCTGACCATGGCGCAGAGTACCATCGCCGATTGGTTAACATAAAACATCATGAAACTACCTCATAGGCCGACCGGTTGTCAGAGCAGAGAGGCGGATCGTCGGAGTCCGTGTAGGTTCTTGACGTCGGGTTAGTGGTTAACGTAA
>DAHWQF010001039.1 GCA_027334785.1 Acidimicrobiaceae bacterium | reverse complement strand
GCCGACAGGGAAAGCAGTGGGATCATCAAGTTGCCGATCAGGGCCAGGCGGCGATGGCCGATGCGGTCGCCGATGCGGGCGCCGGCGAGGGAGAAGAGCGCACCGCCCCCATAGCTCAGGGCGGAGGCGAGGCCGAACTCCCATACCGGCTCGTGGAGGACGAGCACGAGGAGCAGCGGGAAGCCGGCCAGCACCGACTGGTAGCCGGTGTCGGCGAAGAACGCGGAGAGCGAGATCGCCCAGACGTCCCGGTTGCGCCAAGTGGACCTCTCGGTTGCTCGCACGGGTGCGCCTCTACCAGATCAGGGCCGTTGACGCGGGGGCGCGAGAGGGACCCTCACGGAGAGGGCGGCCTCGAGGACCTGGACCGCGAGCTCGCGGCCCGGCGGGAGTGCCTCGCCGTCGACCTGGCGCGGCAGGGCAGCCTCGGCCGAGATCGCGACGGAGCGGGCCTGGAGCGGCCCCGGGCGCCCTGCGGCGACGGGGAGGTGGCCCGACTGGGCCATTTCGAAGAGCAGGACCAACCAACCGAGAGGTCCGCGTGGGGCGAGGACGGCGACGTCGAGCAGGCCGTCGTCGGCGCGGGCCATGGGGGACAG
>DAHWQF010001038.1 GCA_027334785.1 Acidimicrobiaceae bacterium | reverse complement strand
CCAGGACGCGGAGCGCCGCGGCCACCGCGGCGTCGGCGATCGAGAGCGCGGAGGACGCAGCGTCCAGGTCGGGGGCGGGCAGGGGTGCCGGTGCAGAAAGCTCAGTCACGGCCTCGGAGACTACCTGTGCCCCGCCCCACCGCCTGACTTGCGCCCGAGCACGGTCACGAGCGGCGGGAGGACCACCGGGTCGTCTCCGGGGTCCACCCCGGTGAGCGAGGCCAAATAAGTGGCCACCGGCCCGGTCCCGGCCCCGGCCGGTGCTTCGGCCCAGGCGTCGACCACTTCGAGGCCGGCGTCGCGGACCAGGGCGGGCAGCCAGGCACCGACATCGGGGTGCCGGGCGCCGGGCATCGAGAGCGCGTTCCCGCCCACCCGCCCGGCCGAGGTGATCGGCTCCTGGGCCACGACCCACCCACCCGGTCGCACGGCGGCCGCCATGCGACCGAGCACGACTGCCGGGTCCAGCACATGGAGCAGGAGGAACCGGCAGAAGGCCAGGTCGACTGCTTCAGGCAGGACCAGGTCCTCGCCCGCCTGGGTGATGGCCAGGACCTGGCTGTGGGCGGCCGCCGCGGCGGCGACCACATCCCTGGCCGA
>DAHWQF010001037.1 GCA_027334785.1 Acidimicrobiaceae bacterium | reverse complement strand
CTCCACCGGGCGCGATCCCGCTCAGTCAGCGCGAGCGGCGCACCATCCAGCTCGGTGGCCCGGACTCGCCGTGGCCGGCGATTCGACTCCGCGGCGGCGGCCAGGACGCCGGGCGCGCCTATCGCCTGCTCGGCGATCTCCACGACCTGCTCGAGGGGCGCTTGGCGCCTGCGGCTTGGGACGCCCGCTGGCGGGGCAAGAGCTTCGGCGGGGTGCGCTTGCCGTCTGCCGCCGAGGTCCTCGCCGAGGGTCAGGCAGGCCGGCTGGACCTAGACGTTCGGGGTTCGTGATGCGCGGCACCTGCGAGCGTTGTGGGGCTATCGGCCCGGTGCACCAGCACCATCCGAGCGGACGGGTTGCGGGGATTCCCTGCCATCCGCGCCTCACCGAGGCGCTCTGCCCGGAGTGCCACGGGACGCTGCACGCGCTATGGCACCATGCTCGGCTCGAGGCCGACGGTGAGCCTGACGCGATCCTGCTCCTGCGCCGGCTGGCGTGCTGGTGCGGGCGACGCACGGCGCCGCTCGACCCTGACCGGCTCCACGCTCTCGGCGACGCGCTCGACGAGCTGGTCGGGCGCCTGCTTGAGGAGGCGCTCCC
>DAHWQF010001036.1 GCA_027334785.1 Acidimicrobiaceae bacterium | reverse complement strand
TGCTCCTCGGGATCGACCTCCACGACCGACCCCGGGCAGCCGATGCGCCGGCCGCGTCCGCTTCTATCTGAACAAATACGAGAGTGCTCCCGCCTTCAGGCGGGAGGTGAATCGCCGTCAGTGAATCGGAGCCCGCTGACTTTCGATGGAACGGCGTACCGCCTCGAGCGGCGCGCCTCCGGTCGTGCCGACGTAGTACGAGCGGGACCAGAAATGCCCTCCCCACAAGTACCGACGCACGTGCGGCCCGTAGTCCCGCCGGAGGATCCGCGAGGAGACGCCCTTCAGCGAGTTCACGAGGCGCGAGAGCTGGATGGTCGGTGGGAAGTCGACGATCAGATGGACGTGGTCGCAGATGGACGTGGTCGTCCTCGCCGTTGAGCTCGACGAGCTCGCAGGCGAAGTCCCCTCAGACCTCGGCCATCACCGCTCGACAGGCGTCGAGCATCGCCTTGGTGATCGCCCCTCGCCGGTACCGTGGTCACGAACACCAGATGGGCGTGCCAGGACCACACGGCATGTCGCCCCGAGCGAACCCGAACCTTCGGTCACAGCCCCAACGTAGGGTGAGGCTGATGGCGACTGCCCGACGACGCTGGA
>DAHWQF010001035.1 GCA_027334785.1 Acidimicrobiaceae bacterium | reverse complement strand
TTAGTTGCGGTACGACAAATGATAGCCGACGGCTTTGCAACTCGTTGCTACTCGTTGTACTCGTTGCTACTCGTTCCGCGCCGGGGACCGGAGGCTAGCTGCCGCTCGCCCCGGTCAGGGCTCGGTCTCGGCCGCCTTCAGCCTGGCGCCCCAGCGCTCCTCGACTCTGGCGTAGCGCCAGAAAAGCGCGGCCGCCGCCCAGGTCCCCACGAACATGCCCACTATCACGAAGCCCGCCGTGTTGATGTTGAAGTTGTACATGAAACCCCAAAAGCCGCTGTGGTGGCTGAGGCCCGGGATCTCCGTCGCCAGCAGGCCGAGCGCTTCGACCCCACCGATGAAAAAGCAGATAGCCACGGAGAGCCCCGTTATGGCCAGGTTGTAGTACACCTTGCGCACGGGGTTGAAAAATGCCCACCCGTAGGCCACGTTCATGAAGATCCCGTCGGTGGTGTCCATGAGCGCCATCCCGGCCGTGAACAATATGGGCAGGCAGAGGATGGCGTACCAGGGGACGTGCTGCGAGGCGTAGAAGGCGGTCGTGGCGAGGAGGGCGACCTCGGTGGCGGTGTCGAAACCGAGGCCGAAGAGGACCCCGACG
>DAHWQF010001034.1 GCA_027334785.1 Acidimicrobiaceae bacterium | reverse complement strand
TGAGATTCACCGCGCGCCGCGGCCGCCGGGCTCGTGGAACGGCTGCTCCTCCCGCCCCCGGCCACGCGGCGCCGGCTACGACCGCCGCGGCCGACGGTGTGGCCGGCGTTTGCAAAACCTTCCAATGTGTTCTTCACCTCTTCGAGGTGCTTCTTACAAAGGTCAAGAGTGTATGTCTTGCCGCCATAGGCGAACGATATCGAATCAGAGGCGCTTACATCGCCATCCTCCAGGTCGCAAGTAACGACGACTTGCGTGATCCGGGCCACTGCTAAACCCCTTTCGGTTTGCTCTTGCCGCACACCTGCGCGCGGGCACCAAAAGCAAGGCTACTCGACCGCGCGGGCAATTACAATTCTCAGGCCTTAGCCGGCTTTGTGGTGGGCGCTGCGGGCCTCGGTCCCGCGACCTTCGCCTTGTAAGGGCGACGCTCTTCCAACTGAGCTAAGCGCCCAGGCGTCACATACTAGCGCGAACCGACGCCTGGGTGCATAGACGCGCTTAAGCGCTCTTCCTCTCTTGTCGCGAGCGAACGATAGCCGGAGGCGCCGTGGCAGTAGCGACGGGGGACTTGCGGGGCCGGCCCCGCTTGCGCTTGAAG
>DAHWQF010001033.1 GCA_027334785.1 Acidimicrobiaceae bacterium | reverse complement strand
GCGATGTAGGTCCCGGCCGAGGCGCCGGCGTCGGAGCGTCGCGGCCCCACGACCTCGTCCACGATCTCGGCCACCCTGAGCCGCTCCAGCACCGACCACACCGCCGCCACGTCCCCGAAGGCCAAGTGGCGCGTGCGGTCCGGCACGACGGTCGCGCCAGCGACGGCGGCCTCGATGTCAGCTGCTTTGCCCAGGTAGCGCTGGGAGACGACCTTCGGCTTACCCCCGACTCTTGCCACCTCGCGCAGGTAGTAATAGGTCTGGCCGTTGATGGTCTTGCCGATGATCGAAGCCATGATTTAGGTCATACACCACCAGCCAGAACAAGTCAAGCACCTGACCAGGACAAACGCGCTGGTAGTAACCTATTTTTGAAAACCTCGCGCGGAGGGCGGTTAGAGGGCTCGGTCAGCTAGCCCGGAAAGTCCCGCTAGGGCGGGGTGACCTATACCCAGGAAGCCGAAGTTGGTCTCACCTTCTGTCTGCCAAGGTTGGCCAGCAACCCCAACGCCCCTGCAAGAGACCCTAGTGCAGGGGTCATTGGTCACGAACTTGTCGAAACGCGAATGCCGCGAAGTTGGAGAACCCATGCATTCAGCCTC
>DAHWQF010001032.1:294-602 GCA_027334785.1 Acidimicrobiaceae bacterium | reverse complement strand
CTTGCCCCGCCAGCGGGCGTCCCAGGCCGCGGGCGCCAGGCGCCCCTCGGCCAGGTCGTGGAGGTCGGTGAGCAGGCGATAGGCGCGCCCGGCGTCCGCCCCGCCGCCGCGGAGCTTGATCTCCGGCCATGGCGAGTCGTCGCCGCCGAGTCGGATGGTGCGTGGTGCCCGACGGCTGAGGGGGACCTGGCCCGGCCCGGCGTGCCCGAGCGCGACCCGTGGGTCGATCCCGGCGGCGGCGGCGCGGTCCGCCCTGACGCGGGCCAGCGTGACGCCACGGCGGCGGGCCTCGACGCGGAGGGACTCGA
>DAHWQF010001032.1:0-284 GCA_027334785.1 Acidimicrobiaceae bacterium | reverse complement strand
CCCTCCCTCGAGCCCCCCAACCCGATCGGCGACCACCCGCGCGAGGCGAGCGAGCTGTACGAGAAGCGCGGGTCCCACGGCCCAACGGCCGTCGCGCACGGCCTCGAGGTCCCCCACGAGCGCCCGGGCGAGCGCGATAGGCGAGTCGAGCCTCTCGCGGGTCGGATCGACGACGGTCGATCTACTACACTGTCCGCAGATCGCCTGGCGAGGGCCGATCGAGCGGGCGCCCCGAGGGGCGCCCGTGCTCGTCATAACGGGGCTCCTGAGTCAGCACCGATCGC
>DAHWQF010001031.1 GCA_027334785.1 Acidimicrobiaceae bacterium | reverse complement strand
TCCGTTACCGGGACGCACGCCTGCTGCTCGAGCGCTGTCTCGAGCTCGCGCCGGGTTTCGATGCGGCCCGGCACAACTACGCCACCGTGCTCAACCGCGAGGGCAGGAGCGCCGCGGCGATGGCGCAGTGCGCGCAGCTGCTCGCAAAGGCGCCGGACGATCCCGGCTATCGGAGCCTGCACGCGGCCGTTTCGGCCAACCTCGGCAATTATGCGGATGCGATTGCCTCATACGAGTCGGTGCTCGCGCGCCACCCGCAGATCCGCTTCATCGTGCCGCACCTCGGAGGCACCATCCCGTTCCTCATGGCCAGAGTCGCCCGGAAGAGCGACAGCGAGATCGCCGCGGGGCTCCCCTCGCTCTACTACGACACCGTGTCGGGGTCCTCCGATGCGCTCGCGTGCTCGTGTCGCTCCTTCGGTGCGGAGCGGCTGCTGTTCGGCACCGACTACCCGTAGTGCGACGCAGAGCAGTTCGCCCGCCACCTCGGCTACCTCGACGAGGTGGGCCTCGAGCCAGTGGAGCTGGAGGGGATCCGCGGTGCCACGGCGAGCTCGTTGCTGCACCTGGGGACCCGGCTCGCCGGGGCGGGGTGAGCTCACC
>DAHWQF010001030.1 GCA_027334785.1 Acidimicrobiaceae bacterium | reverse complement strand
AAAGGTGCCTTTGTACTGCACGAGCTCACCCTCGTCCAAGTGCATGACGGTGGTGATCGACGCGTCCAACATCTCTATGTCATGGCTCACTACCAAGAGCGCGCCGCGATAGGAACGCAAGAAGCCCACCAGCCACGCCTTGGCATCTATGTCCAAGTGGTTGGTGGGTTCGTCCAGAAGCAGTGCGTCGCTGCCGGCGAACAGTATCCGCGCTAGCTCGAGCCTCCGGCGTTCCCCACCCGATAACACGCTGACTGGGAGGTCGAGGCGGCCGTCGCCGAGGCCCAGACCGGCGGCGAGCTTTCGCACTTCCGCCTCTGCTGCGTAGCCACCTGCCGAAGAAAAGCGTTCCTCAGCTCGCGAAAATCGTTCGATAGCGCGCGACGACGGGCTTTCCTCCATGGAGAGGCGGAGCTTCTCCAAGCGCTTGGCTTGCTCGTCGAGGCCGCGCCCGGAGAGCACGTGCTCGAGCCCGCTCGAAGCGACGTCCCCCGAGACGTTGCGGGGTTCTTGGGTGAGCCAGCCGAGCGCGCCGTGCACTCGCACGCTCCCCCCCGATGGCGGCATCTCTCCCGCCAGTACCCGAAGGAGGCTGGTCTTGCCG
>DAHWQF010000102.1 GCA_027334785.1 Acidimicrobiaceae bacterium | reverse complement strand
GGCGATGGCGTCCCAAGCGACGCCCCGGCTGCGTGCTTCTGCCACCTTGCGGCGCACATCGGCCTCCACTTTGACCAGGGTCGTCATGGTCCCCTTCAACAGGTCGAGCAGTAGCTCGGTCGGAAGCTGCGAGGAGTAGGCCGGGGCTGGTGCCTGCCCTTCCGGCGCCTCGGCACTTGGCCTCGGGTGGGCACGGCCAGGGACCGGTCTAGCTATGTCACCCCCCGGTTCGGCCATGGCCTCCTCCGAGATGATGTCGTTGCACAGGTCGATGCACTCGTTGCAGATGTAGACGCCGGGACCCGCGATTATCTTCGCGACTTCGCGTTGGCTCTTCGCGCAGAAGGAGCACTGGACGAGCTCGCTTCCCGGTGGCCCTTCGGTGGGGGGGCGCTCGGACAGGTTAGGCATGTCTTCCTCCTTTTGCCGGGAGCGGACATGGCGGAGGGCGGCGGCATAGGACTCGCCGGTCTTGGCTGCACGGGCCCGTACGAGGCGCTTCAGGTGCTTCCTCTCCGTCATCCGATCTCCTCGTGCCGGAGCAACGTCCCCCAGCGACGCGTCCTGGCACCTTGACCGGATGCCGGCCCGAGGACATCATCCCCTTTGCCCCCGCTAGGCCGGCCTTGCTGGGGAAGACCGCTGGAGGTGAGGCATTGGCCTTGCCAGCAGCCATTGTGGGGGAGGCCACCGGCGTTGTCAAGGCCTGGCGTCCCCATGGTGACCCGTGCTTCGGCCGTCTCTCGTTGGCGACGGTCGCCCGTTCACTTGCGGCCTCGGCACTACCTTTGTCTGCATGGCACGTCAGTTCGAGGACCAAGCCGCTCGGCGGCTGAAGGAGATCGCTGCCCAGGAGGAGGCTGCCGCCAAGGAGCGTCTTGCCGTGCGAACCGGCGCGGCGCGCTCGTTCGCCCGCGCCGCCGCACGGTTGGAGGACGCCAGGGCAACATGGGGGCGGGCGCAGGCAGAGGTGGCCGAGGCGAAGGCGAAGTCGGTAGCTGACCTACTCGGCACGGGGATGGCGGTGGGGGAGGTGGCGGGACTACTGGGGGCCTCGGAGCGAGAACTGAGAGCCCTGAGGGCGGCGGCCGGCCGGCGCGACGAGAAACCCAATGGGGGAGAGGCGGTGGCGCCCCTGACGGGCAGTGGGGGAGCGGGAGAAGCGCGGGAGGCTCGCCTCGCGAGCTAGGCCGCTGCTGGGCGACGCAGCATTGGGTGCGAGCGCCCGCTGCTGTGGCCGGCCTGAAGTCAGCGAGGTGGCGGGCCCTCGCCCCAGGCGAGCCGGGGGACTATGAGCAATGCCTACGTCGTCGCGTCGCAGCTTGACGGTGGCGGGCTCTCAAAAGTAGGCCGTGGTAGCCCGTGATCGGGGGCGCTGGAAGACGGCGGACAAGATGGGCCGAGCCGCCGCTGCTGGTCTTGCGACCCGGCGACAGCTGTGCCATGCCATGCTCCCTAACCGCTGACCCCTCGTAAACCGCTCAGGGGACCAGCTCGAACCCGTCAACATGACGGGGCCGGACCACCGTGAAATCCCTGCGGTTCAAGGTCGCCAGTACCCGAGCACCGAGGTTCTCGGCCACAGTCACCACACTCGCATCGACTACGCCGAGACCGAGATCGGCGTAGGTGTCGATCAGCTCCGCGCACCGCTCGTAGTCGACGGCCCGCAAGTCGACGACCTTGAACTGGCCCGACGCCATGTGGCGCAGGAACGCCGCCTCCGCCGCCGGCCCGACGTTGCGCTCGACCTGCCAGGCGCACTCCGGGATCACCGGCGCCGGCACCCACAGCTTCCCGCGGTGCTCACGCAGCAACCGGGCGCATACCTCATGGTCGTCGTCATCAGCGTCGGCGGCCGCCAACAGCACGCCGGTATCGACAACGACGCTCACAAGTCTCGAGCAGCCAGTCCCTCGGTGAGCTCGGCCCTGATCTCACGGTGCCGGCGGGCCAGATCGCCCCGCCCCGAGTGGATGGAGCCGATGAACGCCTCCAACGGGTCGTCCACCGACAGGCCCGCAGCCAGCAGCTCAGCGCCCAGCTGGTCCGCGCTCAGCCCGCGCCGCGCCGCCTCCGCCGCCAAGCGGTCGGCCAGGGCCTCGGGAACGTGAAGAGTCTTCGACACGCCCCCAGGTTACGGCCCCGCCCCAGCCGTGCGTGACGAGCGAGCGCCCGAGCCGGTCCAGCATGGCGATGACCAGCTGGTCGCCCTCTCTCGCCACGAGCAGGGCCTTCTCCAGCTCCGTCCGCCGGGCCAGCTTGTCGGTCAAAACGTCGCAGCCGGCGGCTGTAAGAGCGTCTCGCTGGGCGTCGGGGTTCTGGTCGGCCGTCGGGACCCGTCAGTACGCCGACGCGCACCCGCCAGGTGTACCAGGAAGCGGGGGTTGGCGTTACATAGATGCGTACACGGGTAGCGTTACAGCTGGCGCCTGGGAAGATGCCTCGCAGGGCAGAGCGTCCGCAAACGATCGTTTGTACGACGGGCGACTTGCCTTGACCACGGCTCCCGGCTTGGGCTCGGCTGTCCTGGTGCACCGCCACCCTGATCCTTGCACGCCAGCGCGGTTGGCGGTGGTCCTCGAGCGAGACCGCTCTGAAAGTCCTCCTGGCGACTTGGCTCGCCCGTGTCGGCTTGACGTTGCGTCCCACCAACGCCAATGCCGAAGTTGTCTTCGTCATCCAGTGAAAGTAGTCGCCGGTGCCCCTACTGTTGTCGTAGCGGAGGGCAGGGCCGTCGAGGGTCGGGGCGAGCTCGACACCGAGGTTGGTGGCGCTGAGCTGGTCGTTGGCCGTTGGCAACCCAACGACAGGGACGACAGCGGGACAGTCTTGACACCAGGGCCAGTGGCGTCGCCCACGATGAAGGTGCCGATCACGGTGGTGCCGTTGTTTTTGTATACGGGGATTGAAATGTTCTCCTCTTCGGAGGCTTTATCCCAGGCCAGCGCCTCGCCAGGCGAATGCACGTCCTGCCCCGAGGCGCAAGCGAGGTCGCTCGCCTTCACGTAGCCCTGGAGCTTGCCGCCGTTCACGAACACGGCCACTAGGTTTGGAGTTCCGTGCTGGTTTACGACGCCGTAGGTCTTCCCGTGTGCGTTCATCGCCCAAGGGCTCGTTGCCCGGTTTACGTAGGCGGCCTGCAGCTCCCATGAGGCCCCTGGACTCGCGTTGATGGTCACGGTGTGCTGGCCGGCGGCCAGAGGCACCACCTCTATCGCCCGGCCCCGTGACGGGTACCGGAGGTCGGCGGAAGAACAGCTAGCGCTGGAGCCATCGGGGAAGTAGAAAGTGCCCGCACTTAGACAGGTGAGCGTGAGCGAGATGTCCGTCGCGCGAACAGGAGCGGGGCCGAGGTCTACGGTGGCAGCCCCTGTCCGGGTGACGATTACGGGGTTGCTGAGTTGAGTGTAGACCGACGCACCTGGTTGGGAGAGCAGGCCGGCAGCCAGGGCTGCCCCGCCGGCTAGCACCGTCGTGCCGGCGACCACGCCGATGCCGGCTCGCCAGCGCCAACGGCGTCGCCGGCGGGGGGTTGCCTCGACATAGCGGACGAGCGCTTCGCGCAGTGCTGAGGCGAAGATGGGGTCCATCTCTTTGGCCATGTCGCCTCCTCCTTTGCAGTCGGAGCCGGTCATTTGCTCGATAACATGCCAAACACCGAGGCGAGCTTGGCCCTGGCCCTACAAAGCCGGACACGAGCAGCACCGTCGGAGATGCCGAGGGCTGTCGCTGCTTGGGCCGGCGAGAGGCCTTCGAAAGCCGTAAGGATGATGAGGGTGCTGACCGAGGCAGGGAGAGACCCGAGTGCTTCCCTCACGCGCTCGGCCGTGCCAGTCTCGTCGATGTGGCTGGCGGCGGCTTCGCCGTCATCAAGGGCGGGTCCCGAGCGAGGCAACGAGGCGAGGAACGCACGGTAACGCCGCAGGCTGCGGACTCTGTTGCGTGACAGGTTCGTTGTCGTGACGAGGAGCCAGGGCAGCACCGACCCCTCGACCAGCCTGACCGACCTCCGCCTACGCCACAGCTCGAAGAACGCGCCGGCGGTAACGTCTTCGGCATCGTGCACATTGCCAACCAGCCTGAGGGCGTGGCGGTACACACGGTCCCGGTACAGGTCGAACACTTCGCCGAAGGCCTCCCCGTCTCCACCAAGCGCGGCAGCCCAGGGCGCCACCTCGCCAGAGGGCCGTTCCACGATATGTAGTGTCCGCACCTTGTCTAGCGTTACACGACGCTAGGGGGCTTACCGTAGCAATGGAACAATTTCGATGTTGAGGGTTGGCTGAGAGCCGCCGGAGCTGCCTTAGTCATCGGTCGAAACGAAGGTTCCCCCAAACAACCAGCACCCGGCGCAAGCACAGGGTGGCGATCCTCGGGCGGATCATCGCACACCTGATCGGCTCGCTTGGTTCTCGTAGCCACCACCGCCCAGTTATTTCTTCGATTAGCTTGTAGCCCGGACACCAGACCGTAAGGATCGACGTAGGTAGTGCGATGGGCTAGCCTACGTCGCTCGTGGGGGCTTCGAGGCTGACAAGGTGCCGTGGCTGTCGTGCCAGTCCTCGTCCGGACGGCGGTTAGGACCGCCCGATCCCTTGCCCACCAACCGCCGGCTCGGCAGACAAGTACGGGCCTTTAAGGTGGCTGCGCATCACAACGGTCGTATCCACCCACCCCGACGCGATGCCTTTCAATTCAGGGCAGCGCACCGCCTGACACAAGGCGGCCGAGGGTCTTTGACTCATGCCACGACCGACGTACTTGTCGTTGCGGACGCACTGCTACTCACGCTTGTCGGTACTACTGTGAAGCTCCCGATCACGGTTTTACCGTCCACGGCGTACAGCGGTATGGTCTGCACCCCCGATGTCTGCCCCCAGGCCACCGCCTGTTGGGGGTTACCGATATTACTCCCGGTGGCGCGTTCAAAGTCCGTCTTGAGGATGTACCCAACCTGGCCATTTGTTCCATAGGCCTCGATCAGGTCAGGCAATTCTGCAAGAGGTAAACCGGCCGCCGAGCCATATGTTTCACCTGCGGCATTTACTGGGAAGTTGGGCAAGGGCACGTTGGTTGATACGTTCGATGGATGGGCACTCGTTCCACTTGCACTGACGAGTCCGGGGGGCACAATAAAGGCAATCGCTAGTAGGGCACCCACCCCTGCAACTCCAGCAGCGATAGCGTTTGTGGTTGATAGTCGTCTAGGCATGTCAACTACCCATGTAAAGAACTGGGCTCTTGAAGCTTGAGTATGTATAGTACCCGTTACCATTGTAAGCACGAGATTCTCCCCAACTATAGAAGTAGCCAGGACCCCCACAGTTGTTCGCCATATTCTCCTCCTTTGTATAGAAGAAATCTGCCTCCACTGGACTACCATTGTAGTTCCATGCACCCGCTAAGCACAATACTCCTGCTTGACTGAACGTTTCCGGGAGCCCGCCGAGGTATCCCGTTGGAACGTTAGAGTTTACTTGGTTGCCCACGGCAATATAGCCCTCCTGGTAGCTACCGCCATTATTAATAATCCCATTCTGGTTCCAGTAGCTTATGCCATCGACTGGCCCGTAGTAGCCCAAGTTTCCTGTCGCCTCGCTTGCGTAGGCCGGTACTGCACCAAGTGGGACTATCGTAGCAAGAAGTGCCAAGGAGCCAGCTAGGGCAAGTTTGCGGTGTCTTGAGAGATGTACGGAGGTTTCGCACCCTCGTCGCACGACGATCACACTCCTATCTTGATCGGAAATCTGAAGTTTCATTTGCCTTTGAGGGATAGCTACTACCTAAATGGACTGTGCTGTCTGCCCCCGGAGAAAAGGGTTCTTGGTCGGGACGTCCAATGGTCCAGGCCTTTGCCGAACTCGGCCCCTACTCGTTAGGCCCTTGGTTCCCACTTTTGTCCGTTCTTGGGCCGCTCCCTCTTGCAAGCTGGATCGGGTCAGGCCGCACAGCAACTTGATTTGGGCTACAACCTGGTACACGGCTCGCCTGCGATGCCGTACCAAGAGGTACAAAGGCTGGTGCCCGATGGGAAGGCACCAGGGTTGGACCAGTTGGCAGTGGCTTCTTGGCCGGACGACAGGCACTTGCTGCCCGTCTCGGCCACGAGCGTGCCGTTCGCGTAGTAGCGGGCGTAGGTGCACACCGCTGAGGGCGCCGTCGTCTCGGTGTACCAGTCGGTGACCGTGTCTCCCGAGCTGTCGATCACCTGGCAGGTATTAGCCGAGCACGCGGTCTCTGCGAACGGGGCGGCCGGCCGGGTGCCGGCCACCGCCTGGCCGGCACCCCCTAGCAGGAGCCCACCCGAAATGGCCAAGGTAACTGCACCACGCAAGGCCGAACAACAGACGGTACGCCGCACCGCAACACCTCCCACCCCTCCCAGCTATTGACGAGCTCCAGAAAGCTCGTGTTATGTAGTAACTACTATCGTAGTATAGTCGTTGTTGGGCGCAGGGTCAAGAGGCTTTGAAGGGACTAACGGCTACCTGTGGGCGTCCGTGTGGGCGGGGACCGGGTGGGCCTGTAGGGGGGCGGGTGCCGTCACTTGGCTCGGGATCGCTAAGCCGACGAGGGCCAGGATGGCAATGCCGGCGACGGTGGCGATGAGCCTCGACCGGCGTAAGGCTATGCGTGGGTAGTTGCCGCTCAGGGCCTCAAGTCGCTTTTGGAGCATGGCCGACTGGGCCATAGAGCTGAGGGCGGCACGAGGGTCGCCAGCCGCCTGGGGGCCAGCGAGGAGGGGTTCCAACGCAGAGAGAAGGGCCGCTTGGCCGTAGCGGGCGACCGCGGCCTTGTCGGCCCTCAGCTCCTCTTGTAGCTGCGCCGCCTGCGCCAGGTCCCTCAGCAGGGGGACGAAGAAGACAGCGGAGGCGGAGACAGAAGCGGCGAGCTGGCGGAGGGGGCCAAGGCGCCGGGCGTGGGCCGCCTCGTGGGAGAGCGCAGCGGCGAGCTCGTCGGGGCCGAGCAACCGGAGAAAGCCCGTAGAGACGACGACGATCGGGTGGAAGAGGCCGATCGTGAAGCAGCAGGGTTCCTCGGTCCCGAGCACCACAAGGGCACGCAAAGGTGCGGCCGGAGGCCTCGGGGGCTCGGCGCTCGTACGAGGGAAGGTCGCCATCAACCGCCGGACCTGCCCCAAGCGCCAGAGCTGCCGGGCAAGCTCGACGGCCGCGAGGACCAGGGTCGCCAACGCTACCCCGCCCATCACCAAGGCGGCACCCAAGGCGTGCCTACCGACCAATGGCACTGGCTTCAGGCAGGCCGCCATGGCCGGCACGGCCAGCTCCCAGCCTCTCACGTGGCAGGGCAGCTGGGCCAAAAGCGCACGAGAGGCGAGCAGCGACAGGCCGGCCTCGGCGACGAGAGCGAGGAGCACCAGGACCCAGAAGCTACGTCGCACCCTTGCCCGCGTCTTTGCGGTTGCGCCGGAGGAGCTCTTCGAGCAAGTCCAGAGTCGTCTTGTCCGTCCCGGAACCCTCGACCAGCCCGGCGACCGCCACTTCGGGGCCGTAGCGTCGCAGGAGCTCGCCCATCGCCCGGCGCCCGTGCCAGGTCACGAACTGCTCCTCGGGCACGACCGCTGTGTAGAGGAACGCCCGGCCGTCGACTGCGTGCGTCGCGTACCCTTTGGCGTCGAGGCGGCGCAGGATCGTGGCGACCGTGCGCTCGGACAGCTTGCGGGCCCGCTTCGCATTGACGAGGGCAGTCGCGTCCTCGACATTGAGGCGGGGGTGCCGCCAGAGGACGGCCATAACCTCGGCCTCCAACGGGCTCAGCAGGTCAACTGGCTCTGCGGTCTTGGTCTTGCGCTGCACTACTATCTCCCTGTAGTCCTCTAGAGGAAGGTTATTCCGCCTTAGGCTGTTGTGTCGCGTCTTCGCGGGGACCCCGGCCTACGACGCCCGATGCATAAGTGTTATTATGCAGCACATTCGGACCGCTGACTACCCGGGTCCTTTTTGCCTTTCGGTCGAGCCTCCCCCGGCGGAGCACTGAGAACGCGGTTGCTTTCTCCTCGGTCTGGTGCGCTTTCCAGGCTCAGGGAGCCCTACGAGGCGCAGTCGTGGTTCACGGGACTTTGAAGTCGTCGACCATGTCGATGGCCCAGTCGGTCACGGTCGAGAGAAGCCGGCCCGCGAGATAGAGCGCCTCTCGGAGCTCTACGTCGCTCAGCGGCCCCTGAGCGGCAAGTCGGTGCACCTCCGCCAGCTCTTCGGCGAATAGCGATGCCCAGCGTTGGGTGCGCTGGGGTGCTGGGTCCTCCACCCCGTTTGTCACGTTCGGGAAGGCGGCCCGTTCTACCGGGGACCACTCGGGCGCTGGCTTGGTAGCCAACGCCTCGATCAGCCGCAGGGTTGCGTCCCTCCGGCCAAGCCGTTCTCGCGCCGCGGCGCGCTCGGCGTTGTCGGGGAAGGGGCGTTCGAGGTCAGGCGGTAGCAAGCTCACGGAACTTCTGCTCCTTGTACGGGTAGCCACTGCGGTACCCCGACAACCGGACCACGTTCGACATTTCTGGGGCGGCTGGGCCACGGTCTTGCCCAAGAAGATCTTCGAGCACAGGACTGAGCTCAGCACTATCTCGACCCACTGCGCCGCTCGAGCTCCCGAGGAGAAGCTCCACTTCGCCCTCGGGGTACTCGGCCACCAGGCGAAGCCGCCCACCGGTTGCTTCCACGAAGCGCCGCAAGGTCGACAACAACAGGTCCGACCGTCTTTCCAGGCGTGATACCTCACTTTGGTCCATACCGAGCGCTTCGGCAACCGTTGCCTGGGCCATTGCTCTTGACTTTCGGACCCTGGCCAAGGTGGCTTGGTGGGTGTTGATTTCGGCTCGTGCCCGGTCATAGGCCGCCCGGCCCTTTGGGTCGGCCATAACCCGGTCCCTGACCGCCTGTGCACTGGCGGCCGTTGCTGCATAATCGTCGATGCTGTACTCACCGTCTTTTACCTGGTGGTCGTCCACGGGAACCTGCACCACTTTGCCCTCCATCTCTCTCCTCCTCACTGCACTCTCACTGACACCACACGCCAGCCCAGTTGACCCGTCATCACGATCAGGCGCCGCTCTGCCTCCGATATCGCCGGTGGGTACCAACGACTACCCAGGGTTGTCTTGTCGCCACCTAGGAGCAGCACCGCCTTTAGCGGCTGGACGGGCGGGGCCGCGAAGCCGTAGAGCACCCTGAGGACTGGTGGTCCGGTTGAGTAAGGCGTAGGGGTAGTCGGAGGCGTGCGGCGCAACGTCCTCAGGCCCAGCGAGGACGTCACGACAGCGTGGGACTCTGGGTCACCCAGCGCTGTCCCATGTTCTTCTAACGCATCAATGAGGGCCTGTACCTCACCACCGACTTCAACGTCTGATTGCACAAGCTTGGTCATCCACTCGGTGAACGCCGGGTGTTGGACGACTTCCACCTA
>DAHWQF010001029.1 GCA_027334785.1 Acidimicrobiaceae bacterium | reverse complement strand
GATTCAACGTGATTCGTGCTGCCGGCCAGGGCGCGGTGGCCAGGTGCTGCAGGTCGCTCAGGGCCCGGCGAAGCTCGCCATCGCGAGCAGCGTGGCCCACGCGTCGGCGAAGACGCCGTCTCGCTGCTCGGGGGCGACCCGGAGCACGAGACGGTGTGCGTGACGAAGGACCCGCGCGGGGATGGCGATGAGCTCTCTCCGCAGGCGCTTTCCGTGTGCGCGGCCGTGCGGACCGGCATCGAGGCCGCAGAGGGACTGGAGCCACGTGGAGACGTTCAGCGCCAGGAACGCCGACCACATCCAGGTGCGGTTCACCGCCACGAAGCCCGAGGGAAGGTGGCGAAGGGCCGCTCCGAGCTTCGCATCCTTGATCTTCTCCTCGACGAGCGCCCGCTGACGGAACCACGCCTCGATGTCGCAGATGTCGCGCGTGAGATTGGTGATGATGAACGAGTAGGCGTAGGCGTAGGCGGCTTCCCCCGAGGCGAGCAGGCTGAGCTGGTTCGGGTCGATGGTGCGCCAGCGGCGGCTGCGAGGGTCGGCGGAGAGGTCTGCTCGGGACACCTTCACCCGCCGGCAGATCGTGCGTGACCCCTTCGGCCAG
>DAHWQF010001028.1 GCA_027334785.1 Acidimicrobiaceae bacterium | reverse complement strand
CGGCCCCCCTGGTCACGCTGGGCGAGACCGGCCGCCTCCAGGATCTCCTCACTGGTCCCGAGCTCGCGGGCCAAGGTGTCCCGGCCCTCGGGCGCCCAACCGAGGCGGTAACGCCTCACCGTGTCGCCGTCGTAGCCGCGCCCCCGCAGGTACTTGCGTGCTTCCGCGGCGTCGGGCGAGCTCAAAAGCCGCTCGTGGTACCAGGCAATGGCGCGCTCGAGGGCCTCCGACAGCTCGGCGAGCCGCTTGCGCCCTGGGCCGGCGCCTTGCTCGCTGTCGTACCGGAGCGCCACGCCAGCCCTCCCGGCCAGCGTCTCGACCGCGGTGGTGAAGTCGAGGTGGTCCGCCTCACGCAGGAAGCTGATGGCGTCCCCGTGGGCGCCGCACCCGAAGCAGTAGTAGACACCGAGTTCTTCGTTGACCGAGAAGGAGGCCGTCTTCTCGGCGTGGAACGGGCAGAGCCCCAGCCACTGCCTCCCGACCCGGCGGAGCGCCACCTTCTCGGAGACGAGCTCGCGGAGGTTGGTCATCGACCGCACGGTCGCAATGTCCTCGGCCAAGATGCCCACCGTTGCAAGGATAAGGCCGCCAACCACCGACGTAG
>DAHWQF010001027.1 GCA_027334785.1 Acidimicrobiaceae bacterium | reverse complement strand
TTGCATACGGGCCATGGTCTCAACAGCCCGGTCGGCGGGCTCAAAGCGCCCGATGTCCTCGAAGGGTGTGGGCTACCAGCTTCCCCTGCGCTGCGCCGTACCCCTTCGCCAAGCCCCGCGCGGCCACCCGCGTTGCAGCCGCGGCGTCGCGTAGGGCAGCGTCGACGGTCACCGCTGCTACGGGACGGGCGGCTCCTGTGGTGCCATTTGCGCCGAGCGTCAAGGGAACAACGGTTGCCGCCGTAGCCAGTGGAATGACTGCTACGGCCCAGTGAGCGACCCTTTTTCTCCTAGCCTCCGAGGCCAGACGTCCCGATCGAGCTCTACCACGACGCGGGCGGCGCCGATGTCGGAGTGGTCGAAGGCGAGAGGGACAGGGCAGTAACGCCACGAGGATCGGCTAATTGTTGGCACACGCGTCCCCGATTTGCCAGGCCTAGGATCCTGATCGGAAATCAGTGCCTTTGATTTCCTCCCCGCAGAGCTGCCTGACCTACTTGTCGGGTTGACGCTCGTGCCAAGACGATCGAGATCGAGCCGCACGTTCACCAAACAACGAGGAGGGGTTCACAACTGATGGCATCGTCAAGATGCACGAAGGCCTC
>DAHWQF010001026.1 GCA_027334785.1 Acidimicrobiaceae bacterium | reverse complement strand
CGTTGAAGCCGAACCAGCCGACCCAGAGCATGCCCGCGCCGAGAACGGTCAACGACATGTTGTGCGGCGGCATGGCTGTGTGAGGAAAGCCCTTGCGCTCCTTCAGCACCAGAGCGCTCACCAGGGCGCCGACGCCGGCGGTGACGTGCACCACGATCCCACCTGCGAAATCGAGCACGCCCCGCTGCTCGAGCCAGCCGCCGCCCCACACCCAGTGCGCCACCGGCAGATACACTACGATGAGCCAGAGGGCGGAAAACCACAGCATGGCACTGAATTTCATACGTTCCGCGAAGCCGCCGACCATCAATGCCGGAGTGATGATCGCGAACGTCAGTTGGAACATTGCGAAGGCTGCCTCAGGCGTATCACCCCGCAGGGCGTTGCGGCCGATGCCGCCGAACAGTCCGCCGCGCGCAGCGCCGATCAGCGCCTGCGCTGCGCCGCCATTGCTGAACACAAGCCCGTAGCCGCCGGCGAGCCACAGCACACTGACGAGGCAGGTGATTGCAAAGCACTGCATGGCGATCGACAGCACATTCTTGGGGCGTACCAGACCGGAGTAAAAGGCGACCAGCCCGGGCAGGGTCATCGATAGAACGAGT
>DAHWQF010001025.1 GCA_027334785.1 Acidimicrobiaceae bacterium | reverse complement strand
AAAGGCCCGCCCTCTTGGCCTACGAGGACTCCTGCTTCGGGCGCGATCAGCTCGTAGCCGAGGGCAGTGTTGAGCGCGCCCGGGTTGTGGCCGAGCTGGCGCTGGGCCCAATGCCCGCCCCATGGGGTGGTGTTGAACGTCGGGCGGGTGCGGAACGGCCGGCGTGAGAGCTCGGAAAGCGTCGCCCTCATTGCCTTGCCGTCGAGGTAGGAGGGCCGTGCGGGATCCTGCATGTCGACCCAGCAGTCGATCTTTGCCGCGATGGTGTCGCGGTGGCGGTCGAGGAGGGGCCAATCCACAAAGAAGAGGCGCTTTGTCGTTGCCGGCCCGTCGCCCCTCGGCTGGCCGAGGTTGTGGCCCTCGCCGGAGGTGACCGAAGCTTCTGCGTAGCGCTTCGGCAAGTCCGCGTACCACAAGAGGTCGTGCGGCACGAGCGCAGCACCGGGCCCATAGACGACTAGCACGACGCCCTCAGGCGCCCGCGGGCGTGCCGGAGCTTGGAAGAGCTCGGCGAGTCCTATGGAAGGGAGCCGGTCGAAGTCGGGGTCGTCGGCCAGTTCGGTGGACGAGGTGAGCACTTTGACCTTGGGCCAGGGGAGCAGCCA
>DAHWQF010001024.1 GCA_027334785.1 Acidimicrobiaceae bacterium | reverse complement strand
AGGAACTCCCGCAACCAGGCCGGGGCGAGGAGTGCGAGCGGCGTGAGGGCGAGGAGGACGACGCCTTCGACAAGGATGAACCACCGGGCTCGCCGCAGGTACTCCATGCGCATCTGCGCTGCCCGGTTCCGCGGCCACTCGCCGGCCCGTCGCACGCCAAGGTAGTGGCGCACTCCGGCTTCCTTGGTGCGCTGGACGACCTGCACGTCAACATGTCGACTGGGAGGAAGGCGGGCTTGACCGCGCCGAGAGCGTCGGCCAAGCCATGCAGGCAGGGCTGGACCCACATTGCACGCAGAGCGCCCACTCCATGCGGACCAAGCTTCGGTCCCAAGCGGCCGGCAGGGCGCGCCAATGAGAAGAGCGTCCACCGCGCCGTCCCTGGTTCGCACCGGCCCAACTCAAGCGCGCCGCCTACGGCTCATTTTTGTGAACCGAAAATCGGTTAGAGGGCCGAACGCGAATATCTGTATTTCGCAAAGTTCTGGCCTACTCTTTGGCCTACAAACTCGGTGCTACGGGGTGTCACTCACCGGACTAGTCACCCAACCTGAGCTGCCCTTTCGTCACTCGACGACAGCCGCTGGACGACCCAGAGGCCTTTAG
>DAHWQF010001023.1 GCA_027334785.1 Acidimicrobiaceae bacterium | reverse complement strand
CGCCGAGCGCGCCCTGCACGAGCTCGACGCCGACCCCGCGGGCTTCGAGTGGGTGCAGCACGACGAGGCCGAGATCAGCGTGCTCAGCTTCCTTCGCAGGTCCTCGGACGGGCGGGTCGTGCTCGTCGTCTGCAATTTCACCCCGGTGCCACGCGACCTGCTGATCGGCGTGCCCGTGGAGGGCTTCTGGCGCGAGCTCTTGAACTCGGACGCGCTCGAGTACGGCGGGAGCGGCGCCGGCAACGCTGGCGGCGTCCATGCGCAGCCGGTGCCGTCGCACGGACGGCCTGGAGCGCTCACGCTGGCCGCGCCGCCGCTCGGCTGCGTGTTCCTCTCTCCCGATCCTCCGGCCGTGCCCGGCGGGACCGTCACCGACTGATGCGCGTCTGGCCTGGGAGCCCCCATCCGCTCGGTGCGACGTGGGACGGCGAAGGGGTGAACTTCGCCTTGTACTCCGAGCACGCGACCGCGGTCGAGCTGTGCATCTTCGGGGATCCCACGTCCGGCGAGCCGGACCAGCGCGTGCAGATGCCGGCGACCACCGACCGGGTGTGGCACGCGTACCTCCCTGACGTGCGTCCCGGAGCGCTCTACGGCTACCGCGTG
>DAHWQF010001022.1 GCA_027334785.1 Acidimicrobiaceae bacterium | reverse complement strand
TCACCATCATGCGTGGTGGGTGTGACCCTCACGCACGTCGGTGATGTCGCGCGGAAGGGCTCGCAGGAGAAAGGGCCCGTCGGTGGTTCAGCGCGCTGTCAACGCTGAACGGTCGTGTTGGGCTAGTAGTGGATTGGCGCGGCGGGAAGGAAGTCGGCGAGGCTGACGCGACGTCGGCGAGCTCGCTCGGCGACCGCATCGCATCGTCCACCGTCCACGAGCTTGCGGTAGGTGGCGATCTTGCGGAAGTTCGCGGCCATGAGCAAGAGCGCGACGAAGAGGCTCTGAGCCGCGATGCCGCGCACACGGCGTCGGCCCGGTGAGTGCAGGGACTCGTGGGCGGTGTCCTTCACGAAGCCGTTGAGCCCTTCAACGGTGTTGCGGTAGGTGGCGTAGGTGCGCGCCCACTGCGGCGATCCGAAGGCCAGCTCCTGGCGATAACGAGCCCCCACGTCGGGGGCGATGGTGATCGACGACTGTGTGCACACCTTGTCGGGTCGCGCGGGAGGGTGCAGGACCGGGATCGCGCCGGGGTTGTGGGCGCCCGAAGCGTCTCGCAGTGCACAGCGCAGGTGACCCCCGAGAGCGGGACAGCAGTAGCGCTCGT
>DAHWQF010001021.1:253-607 GCA_027334785.1 Acidimicrobiaceae bacterium | reverse complement strand
CCGACGTCTCCACCTTGTTTGCAAACACCTATGCGACCGAAGTGCCCAACATCTTGCGCGCTTTGCCGGGCGAGCTGGCCCTCGGGTGGCCAGGTGCTGAGGGGCGCCAGTAGTGCCTGAAGTCACCTACCGCCAAGCCCTGCATGACACGCTGCGGGCGGAGATGCTCGCCGACGACTCTGTGTTCCTGATCGGGGAGGAGATAGGGCTCTTCGAGGGGTCCTACAAGATCACAGCGGGCCTCCTAGCCGAGTTTGGGCCGAGGAGGGTGAGGGACACTCCGATAAGCGAGGAGGGGTTCGTAGGGGCGGCGATCGGGGCCGCCATGCTAGGCCTCAGGCCCGTCGTCGAGAT
>DAHWQF010001021.1:0-243 GCA_027334785.1 Acidimicrobiaceae bacterium | reverse complement strand
GGCGATCGACCAGGTGATCAACCACGCTGCAAAGGCGCGGTCGATGTTCGGTGGGCAGGTCAGCGTGCCTATGGTCATCCGGACGCCGGGCGGTGGCGGTCAGCAGCTCGGTGCGAGCCACTCGCAAAATATCGAGGTTTACTATGCCCACTGCCCAGGCCTGAAGGTTGTTGCGCCGGCGACGCCGGCCGATGCAAAAGGCCTATTGACCGCGGCGATCCATGACGACGATCCCGTGATGTT
>DAHWQF010001020.1 GCA_027334785.1 Acidimicrobiaceae bacterium | reverse complement strand
CTGGCACTCGATCGGGTTGGCCCAGAAGGAGTAGGTCGGGGTGAAGCAGAGCTCGACGGCGTGGCGCGCACACCAGGTGCGGATCTTCTCGCCCTTGTGGGCCGAGAGGTTGTCCAAGATGACGTAGATCGTCTTGTTGTCGGGGCGCCGAGCACGGATCTGCTTCAAGGCGGCGAGGGTGTTCTCGGCCGCCTTCTTCTGTCGGACCGTGCCGAAGAGCTGGTCGTCTGAGACCGAGTAGCAGCCGTGGAACTGCCGGACGCCACCGAACTTGTGGAAGTTGGCCCGGAGGCGCTGCGGACGGCCCTGCTGGGCCCAGCACCGCCCCCCGATCGGGTGCAGGCCGAGGGGGCCGAACTCGTCGAAGGCGAAGACGCGATCGGGGAAGCGGTCGAGCACCTCCTCGATGCGGTCCAGCTTCTCGTTTCGGAGCGGGTCGTTCGACTCCTTCCAGGTCTTCGTCCGCTGGTAGGTGACGTCGTTGCGCCCGAGCAGCTCGCGCAGGCGCTCTCGGCCGATGACGACGGGGTGGGTCTCGTGCTGTTGGAGGTAGCCCACGAGCTTGCGGATGCTCCAGCGGGTGAAGGGCTGCCCGAGCGACTCGGGA
>DAHWQF010000101.1 GCA_027334785.1 Acidimicrobiaceae bacterium | reverse complement strand
TTCTTCGACGGCCCGGTGGACCACCTGACAGCGACCAACCTGCTCATGAGCCACTTGCGCCAGCAACTTGAGGGCGAGTTCGTCATGGTCTCCCCCGACACGGGCAGGACCAAGGTGGCCGAGAAGGCCGCCCGCGCCGCCGGCGACCTCGACATCGCCTCTGTGTACAAGCGGCGGAGCCGCGACGAGGCGGGCAAGGTCGAGGCGCTCGACGTCATGGGGCACGTGAGGGGACGGGTATGCGTGCTGATCGACGACGAGATCGACACGGCCGGCACCCTGTGCGAAGCCGCCAACCTCCTCTACGAAAAGGGCGCGACCGACGTGTGGGCGGCGGCGACGCACGGCGTCTTCTCAGAGCCCGCCATCGACCGGCTGAAAAACTCCGACATCTCCCGCGTGATCGTGACGGACACCGTGCCGATGCCCCCCGAGAAGCAACTCGACAAGATCGAGACGGTGTCGGTAGCCCGGACCTTCGCCGACGCCATCCGGGCGGTGTTCGAGGAAGGGTCGGTCTCCCAACTCTTTGGGGGCGATAACCAGACCTGAGCCGGGCGCGGTCCCCGACCGGCTATCCTGGCCCGGCGGCAGGACCGGGTGCGCAGGTCCGCACGCAGAGCCGACGAGAGGAGCGCGAGGGCGACGATGGCAGAGACAACGCTGGTAGCCGAGCCGGGCCGGGCCGCGGGTTCGGCCGTCTCGAGGAGGCTGCGCCGAACGGGGCGCGTGCCGGCGGTCGTCTACGGCCACGGTATGGAGCCGCTCTCGGTGTCCGTGGGTGCGCGCGACCTCCGGGCGGCTCTGGTGCACGGGTTCAACCAGGTCTTGACCCTCGACGTGGGGGGCGACAAGCACATGGTGCTCGCCCGCCAGCTGCAGCGCCACCCTGTCCGCCACACCCTCTCCCACGTTGACTTTCAGGTCGTGCGCAGCGACGAGGTAGTGGCTGCCGAGGTGCCGATCGTGCTTAAAGGCACGGCGACCGAAGTGGAGATGGCACACGGCGTGCTGGAGCACGTTCTCAGCACGCTCACGGTGCACACCACCCCCGACCGCATCCCGGCCGAGATCCAAGCCGACGTGAGCTCCCTCCAGATCGGCGATGCTTTGCGGGTCCGCGACCTCGAGCTGCCCGAGGGCGTGACGACTGACTTGGACCCTGACGAGGCCGTTGTCGCCGCCGTGGTCACCCGGGCCGCCGAGGTCGCTGTAGCCGAGGCCGCCGAGGGTGAAGGCCCCGCGGCTGAGGAGACGCCGGCTCCTGCTGAGGAGGGCTAAGCAGCCTGCTCTGGGGCCGCAAATCGGCGGGCACCTCCGGCCCGGACTTGCTCGTGGTCGGCCTCGGCAACCCGGGGCCGCGCTACGCGAAGACCCGTCACAACGTCGGTGCCGACGCCGTCGCCCTGTTGGCGGAGCGCCACGGTGGGCACCTGAGGCAGGGCAAGGAGCTGGCGCTCGAGACTGAGGTAAGGGTCGGAGATAAGCGCCTGGCCCTCGCCTTCCCCCAGACCTACATGAACGAGTCAGGTCGTTCCGTGGCACGCCTCGTCCGGCGCTTCAAGGTGGACGACCTCGCTCAACGGCGGGAGCTCGGGGCGACCTCGCACGCCCCGCGCTGGGCGATCGCATACAAATTTCCTCCGGAAGAAAAAACGACTTTGTTGAAAGACATCATGGTCTCGATCGGCCGGACGGGGAAAGCGACGCCGTTCGCTGTTTTGGAGCCCGTCGTCGTGGGGGGCGCCCGCGTGGGCCTCGCTACGTTGCACAATCAGGACCAAGTCAGGCTGAAGGACGTGCGGCCGGGCGACACGGTCGTGGTCCGCCGGGCTGGCGACGTCATCCCTGAGGTGAGGGGCCCTGTCCTCTCTTTGAGGCCACCTGGGCTCGTGCCGTGGGTCTTCCCGGACAAATGCCCCATTTGCGGTTCGCCCCTGCAACGACTCAAGGGTGAGGCGGACACCTACTGCATAAATGTGGACTGCCCAGGCCAGCAGGTCCAGCGCATCACTCATTTTGCGTCGCGTGGCGCTATGGACATAGAGGGGCTCGGGGAGCGGACGGTCGGGCTCTTTTGCGAGGAGGGAATCCTCTCTGACGTGGCAGACATTTACTCGCTCGACTTCGACCGGGTGCGCAAGCTCGAGGGTTTCGCTGACCTTTCTGTCGCCAACCTGGCTAGAGCTATCGAGGCGTCCAAGTCTCGGCCTCTCGCCAACCTTTTGGTTGGGCTCTCGGTACGCCACCTCGGGGCCAACACGAGCCAGATCCTGGCGCGTTCATTTGGCAACCTAGACCGGATAATGGAAGCTTCAGAAGAAGAGATCGCCGGGGTCGAGGGGATCGGGCCGGTTATTGCCGCCAGCATTAAGAAGTTTTTCTCGCTGCCCCGCAACCGCCAGGTAGTGGAGCGCCTGCGCTCCGCCGGCCTCAATTTCGAGGGCCCACGCCAACCGTCGCTCGCTCAGACGCTCGCTGGCAAATCGGTCATCGTGACTGGCACCCTCCAACGCTGGTCCCGAGAGCAAGCTGAAGCGGCAATAAAGGCGAGGGGCGGGAAGGCGCCCGGAAGTGTGTCGCAAAAGACGACCGCCCTCGTGGTGGGCGCAGACCCGGGGGGTGCCAAATTGGCCAAGGCCACCGAACTCGGGGTGCCGGTGCTCGACGAGGAAGGCTTCCAACACCTCCTCGAGACGGGGGAGCTGCCGTGAACCCGTGCCGGCGTCAGTTCGTGGCAGCAATGTCGCCCGCCACTTCTCCCCAGCGCCCTATTACCCGAGGATCGATCGCTTCCTCGGCCCAGATCTCCGGGGCGAGGTACAAAACGATACGCGTGGCTATGCCGCCGTAGCGCTCCACCAAGGCCTGGGCCATGCCGTCCCATGGGCCGACGACCGCGAAATGGCCCAGCATCTCGTCGGTGATAGTGGCCGGCATCCCCCTCAGGTCGCCCGCTTTCAGCCGCTCGTTCAGCGCGGCGGAAGTGCCTGCGAAGCCCAAATCGTCAAACTGGAAGGCGTAGTTACGGGTCGAGCCGTAAAAGGCGATCTGGCGGCGTGCCCACTCGAGCGCTAGCGAGCGCTCTTTTTTGGTGTCGCCGCCTACGGCAAACACGGCGATGGTGAGCTCCACCTCCGAAGGGGGCCTCCCTGCTGCCAGAGCACCTTCGGAAACCGCCGGCAGGAGCCGTCTTTTCAGGTACTCGACGGAATGGAGCGGGTGGACGTGGATCCCGTCGGCCGTCGCCGCCGCCATGCGGCACATCCATGGGTTGACAGCCGCCACGTCGACCTTGATGTCACCGTAGGAGTGGCGGCGCGGTGCCCAGGCTTCGGGGAGCAACGTGAGGTTGTAGTAGGGACCGTGGTGCGCCAATGCCTCGTCGCCCCGGAAAGCCCTAAAGCAAGCCTTTACGGCCTCTACGTAATCCCGGACCCGGGGACCGGCCGGGTCGAACGCGGCGCCGTAGCGGCGCTCGACGTGCGCCCTCACCTGGCTGCCGAGGCCGAGGCGGAAGCGCCCGCAGGTGTTCTCGGCGAGCTCCCAGGCCAGCTGGGCCGTGACCATTGGGCTCCGGGCAAACGCAACGGCGACGCCCGTGGACAGGCGCAGCGCGCTCGTCGCCATGGCCGCCGCGGCGATCGACATCCAGGGAGCCTGGGTCGTCTCGGTGAAGACCAACCCGGAGAGGCCCGAACGTTCCACAGCCGCGGCGAGCGACGCGGCGCGCTCCCAGGAGAGACCCCCGACCATGAGCTCGAGCTCCACCGGCGGTGCTTGCTCCTAGGCGCGCCCGACGAGCTCGCGCACTGCGGCGAGGCGTTCGTACTGGCTGAGGGGGTCGGGTGTCTCCGGGAGAAGGAGGAACTCGCTCACGCCGGCGTCGCAGTACTCGACGAGCATCTTCGCCACCCGCTCCGCCGGCCCGTAGGCGGTCCAGCGCTCGACGGCCCGGAACGGCAAGCGGTACTGCCCGTCCAGAGCGGCAGCCACCTCCTGGCCGGCCAGCTCGGTGTCGTCGTTGACATTGGCCAAGACGACCATCGCCACCCTCGGCGCTGGCCGCCCGTGCTCAGCTGCCAGTTGGGCCAGCCGGTCGCGCCGGGCCCGGACCGTGTCGGGGCCGTGCCACATGCCTATCCACTGGTCAGCGAAGCGCGCGGCCCGGGCGAGGGCGGCATCGCTCCGCCCGCCTACCGAGAGGGGCGGCACCGTGGCAGGAGCCGGCGTAAGCGCTGGTGAGTGCACCTTGACGTGGGGCCCGTCGTGGTCGACGGGTTCGCCGCGAAGAAGCGCCGGCAGGACGAGGAGCATCTCGTCGAGACGGCTGCCTCGGGTTTCCCGCGCCACGCCGGCGGCCCTGAACTCCTCTTCGAACTCCCCGCCCACGCCCACGCCGAGGCGCAGGCGCCCGGGCGCGAGGGCATCGATCGTGGCCAGCTGCTTGGCCGTCCAGACAAGGTGGCGCAGCCCGAGCTGGAGGACCGAGAGCCCGACTTGCACCCGGCTCGTGACCGCCGCGACAGCGGCCAGCGAGCACAGCGAGTCGAGTACCGGCGCTGGGCACACGAGGTGGTCCCCCACCCACACTACGTCGAAGCCGAGAGCTTCTAAACGCTTTGCTGCTGCCACAACCGGTGGTGGCTCGCCCGCGCCGAACGGGTCGAAGGTAGGTGCCACCACTCCCCAACGAACCTCGCCAGCCACCGCCGTAGCTTGCCGTCGGGGCCTTCGGGCCGTCAAGATGGGCCGTCAAGATGGTGCAGTCCTCTCGTTGGCCCCGCCGCGAGAAGGCGTCCACCAGAAGCGAAAGACGAGCGAAGAGAAAGGGGTGGCCCGATGGCCAAGAGAGTTCTCCGCCTCCTCGTGAAGCAGGCTGTCGAGCCGCTCGCCGGCGAGCTCGTCATCCCGAGCTCCAAGTACCATGCCCACCGGGCGCTCATGCTCGCTTCCCTGGCGCCCGGCACGAGCCGCATCCACGGCCTCTCAGACGCCGGCCACGTCCGCTACACGGTGGCAGCCCTGCGCCGGCTCGGGACGAAGATCCACGTCAAGGGGGACACGTTCGTGGTCGAGGGGGGGCCCTACCACCCGAAAGGGTCCGAGGTGCCTGTCGGCAGCTCGGGCACGACCCTCTACTTCCTCACCGGCCTTGTCTCGCTCGCCGACACCCCGGTCACCGTGGTCGGCCAGAAGTACTTCCGGCGCCGGCCGATCCGGCCCCTGCTCGAAGCGCTCTCCGGTCTCGGCGTCGAGCTGTCGTCGGCCTCGGGGTGCCCGCCCATCCGCGTCGCGCCACGTCGGCCCAAAGGGGGCAAGGTCACTATCCCGGGGACGCTCTCGCAGTGGATCTCGGGGTTGCTCCTGCTCGCTCCCTTTGCCAGCGGGCCGAGCGTGATCTGCGTCGAGGGCCCTTTAAATGAGCGCTCCTACATAAACCTCACGCTGCGGATGATGGCCCAGTTCGGGCTCGAGGTGGGCGTCTCGGCGGACGGCCGGCGCTACGAGGTGGACGGCAACCAAACGGCGCGGCCCACCACTCTCCGCCTCCCCCCCGACGTGGGCGCGGCGGCCTTCGGCCTGGCCATGACCGCGCTGCACCCCTCCGACGTACTCTTCCGGGGCCTGGCTGCCCGTTCGGCCGCCGAGACCGACCATCCTGAAGCCGAACTGCTCGACATCGTGGGCCAGATGGGTTTGCCGATGGACCTCGACCCGGCGACCGGGCACGTGCGGGTGCGCCATGGTGGGGTCGAGCTAAAGCCGTTCCACGTCGATTGCCGCAACGTGCCGGACATGTTGCCGGTCCTTTCGGTGCTCGGCAGCTTCGCCCAAGGCACGAGCGTGCTCGACAACGTGGCGCACGTGCGCTTGAAGGAGTCCGACCGCGTCTCTGCGATGCTCCAGCTCAACCGCATGGGAGGCCGTCTGGAGCTCTCCGCCGACCGCCTTGTCGTGAGCGGCGTCGAGGGGGACCTCCGGGGCGCTGACCTGTCCTCGTTCAACGACCACCGGGTCCTCATGTCCCTGGCCGTGGCGGCCACTCGCGCCGAAGGGGAGAGCCGGCTCACGTACCCGACGGCCTATCGGATCTCCTACCCAAGGTTCTTGGAGGAGATGGGGGCTATCGGCGCCTCGATGTCGGTGGAGCTACCCACAGCGCCGAGGGCTACCGCGCAGCTCGCGGCCGGCCGGCGCCGCACGGTGGCCAAGGCCTCTCCGGAGAGGTCGGCGGCGGTGCGGCTCGGTGACCACGTGCGGCGTTGGGCCGAAGTACGCCCCGGCGCCCGGGCCGTGGTGGACGTCGCCACCGAGGGCCGTCGCGAGCGGGTGTGGACCTGGGCGGAACTCGACCGCGAGGCTGATGCTGCCGCCTTGGCTCTCTCGCGCCTCGGCGTGGCTCCTGGCGAGCCGGTCGCGTACCAGCTGCCAAACGTAGGCGAGTTTGTGGTGCTCTCGCTCGGCATCCTGCGGGCCGGCGGCGTTTGCTGCCCGCTCATGCCCATCTACCGCGAGCGGGAAATGGCCTTCATGCTGCGTCGCTCCGGGGCGCGGGTGCTCGTCGTGCCCGATAGTTTTCGGGGCCGCGACTACCCGTCTGAGGTAGCCGGCTTGTACGAGGCGGAAGAGCCCGTACCACTGGATCACGTAATTGTCCTGGAGAGTGACGCTGCGAGCAGGGCGGCGAGCGCTTCACCTTACGCCGGCAATGGCCGGGCTCACCGAGCACGGGCAGCTATGGGGCCGGCAGCTATGGGGCCGGCGGCTATGGGGCCGGCGGCTATGGAGCCGGCGGCCAGCCGCGAAAACGGCGAGCGCGACAAGCACGGAGAGCGCGACAAGCACGGCGAGCGCGACAAGCACGGCGAGCGCGACAAGCACGGCGAGCGCGGCAAGCACGGCGAGCGCGGCGAGGGCGGTGGGCGCCGCCCGGTTTGGCACACCTACGCGGAGGTGGTCGGGGCGGTGGCGGCGGAAGGCATCTCGGCCGCGGACCGCCGCCTCCTGGCCGGCCGGGCCCAGCCGCCGACGGCGCTCGCCCAGCTCCTGTTCACCTCGGGCACGTCGGGGGGGCCAAAGGGCGTGCTCCACCGGATGGACACGCTGACTCGGGCTGCCGCCATGGAGGCGGGTCACCTCGGGCTTTCGGGTGAGGACTGCGTGTTCGTGCCCTCCCCGCTCGCCCACCAGACCGGCTTCCTCTATGGCATGTGGGAGGCGTTGCTGCTCGGCGCGCCCCAGGTGCTCCAGGCGGTATGGGACGGGGCGGTGGCGCTTGACGCCCTCCGGCGCTGGGGTGGGACGTTCGTGCAGGCGGCCACGCCGTTCCTCGCCGACCTGGTCGCGGCCGTGGAAGAAACGGGCCGGCGCCCCGAGGCCCTCAGGATTTTTGTCGCGACAGGTGCCACCGTGCCCCGTGGGCTGGCCGAGCGAGCGACGCGCCTGCTCGGCGCCGCTGTGTGCGGGGCGTGGGGCACCACCGAGACCTGCCTCGGGTCGCTTTCGGCCCCCGGCGACGAACCCGCCAAGACGTGGGGCACCGACGGCCGGGCGCTCGAAGGGGTGCGGCTCCGCGTCACCGACGACCTGGGCAACGTCCTCGCACCGGGGCAGGAGGGGAACTTCGAGGTGCACAGCAAGTGCATGTTCGAGGGCTACCTCGACCACCCCGAATGGACCGCGGAGGCCTTCACCCCCGACGGCTGGTACAGGAGCGGTGACCTGGCCGTCATCGACGACTCGGGCTACGTGCGCATCAGTGGCCGGGTGAAGGACGTGATCAACCGGGGCGGCGAGAAGGTGCCGGTAGCCGAGATAGAGCAGCTGCTCCACACCCACCCAGCTGTGGACGACGTGGCGATCGTGGCCATGCCAGACGAGCGCCTCGGCGAGCGGGCGTGCGCTTTTGTTGTCTCGCGCAACGGTTTCGGCTTCGCCGAGATGCTGCGCTTCTTGGATGCCCACCGGGTCGCCAAGCACTACTGGCCCGAGCGCCTCGAGGTGGTAGGCGGCCTCCCTCGCAACCCGATCGGCAAGGTGCAGAAGTACGTGCTCCGTGAGCAGGTGCGCCACCTCGTAGACAAAGAGCGCGCCCGGTGAGGGCGCCAGCTTGGCCGGAGGTCGACCAACAGTGAGCGAAGCGCCTAGTGGCGGCGAGGCCGGCGAGATGGGGCTCCACGCGCTGGCCGAAGAGGTCGAAGGCTTCGTCCGCGGGCCGGGCGAGGACTACGCAGCCGAGATCGAACGCACGCACACTGTGCCCCCCGGCCTGTGGAAGGACTTGCGCGACCGCGGGTACCTACGCCTGGCGGCACCGGCTTCGCTTGGGGGGAGGGGCCTACCTTTTCCCCAGTACCTGGAACTGCTCGAGCTGTTCTCGATGTCGCACGCGTCGTTGCGCATGATCGTGCACGTCTGCAACGGCATCTGGCGGGCGATCGCCCGCTTCGCCACACCCGAGCAGGAAAAGGCGTTCGTGCGCCCCCAGATCTCGGGCGACATCCGGGTGGCGTTCGCCCTCACCGAGCCGACGGCAGGGACAGGGGCCGACATCCGTTCGAGCGTGGTGCGCGAGGGTGACACCTACTACCTGTCTGGCGAGAAGCACCTGATCACTTTCGGGGCCCAGTGCGACTACTGGCTTTTGTTCGCCCGGCTGGCCGGTACCCGAGGCAAGGACGGGACGGTGGCGCTCATGGTGGACCGCCACGTTCCCGGGGCGAAGGTGGAGGCGATGGCCGACACCATGGGGGTCCGCGGTACCGACCACGCCCACATGGTCTTCGACCGCGCCCCGGTGCCTGTGGCCAACCGCTTGGGTGACGAGGGGCGCGGCCTCGACGTCGCCTTCGATGGGTTCCTGACGCCGAGCCGGATCGCGGTGGCTATGACCTGCGTCGGCTTGGCCCGCCGGGCACAGGAGCTAGCGGTCAGTTACGCGAAAACTCGGGAGACCTTCGGCAAGCCGCTCGCCGCCAGGCAGGCCGTGGCCTTTTCTCTGGCAGAGAACGAGGCCGACATCGAAGCCGCCCGTCAGCTCACGCTCCACGCCGCTCGCCGCTGGCAGGCCGGGGACGAGCGCTCCGCCGCCTTGTCGTCGATGGCCAAGTTGACTGCCGTCGACATGCTCACCCGGGTTACCGACAAGGCCCTCCAGGTGCACGGGGGGATCGGCTACTGGGAGCCCAACCCGATCGAGCGCGTCTATCGCGACGCTCGGGCCCAGCGCTTCGAGGAGGGCACGAACGAGATCCAAAAAGCGGTCATAGCGCGCCACCTGTTCGGCTAGTGCCGGCGGAAGCGCTCGAGCTGGCGCCGGTCCCTCTTGGTCGGGCGCCCAGCGCCCCTTTCCCGGACGAAGTTGGCCAGCCGCTCCTCCACCGGGACCGGAGGCGTGCGGTCGATGTAGCAGGAAACGGCTACCGGAGCGCTGGCGCGTTTTTCGAGGAGCCCGGTCACCTCGACCACGTGCTCGCCGCTCGCGTTGCGCGCCCGCACCGTGTCTCCTGTCTTC
>DAHWQF010001019.1 GCA_027334785.1 Acidimicrobiaceae bacterium | reverse complement strand
GGCATGGCTCGTGCCCGGGGGGAGGTTCGAGAGCGGCGCAGACCCACGCACCACGAACCAGCGGATGGAGATCACCGCGGCTCTCCGGGCGCTCGAGTCGCTCGGACCGGTCGCGGGCGCCGACGGGATCCTCGTGCGGAGCGACTCGACGTACGTGGTGAACTGCTTCGCCCAGCGCTGGTGGGCCGGCTGGCGCCGGAGGAGCTGGCGCAACTCGCAGGGCAGACCGGTGGCGAACCGCGATCTGTGGGAGCCGCTGCTCGCCCTTGCGCTCGACGCCGCGGTGCCCGTGCGATTCGAATGGGTGAAGGGCCACTCGGGCGATCGGTGCAACGATCTCGCCGACGAGCTGGCGAGCACCGCCGCCTCGAGGGGCGTCGGGAGCGCGGGCTCGTTCTCGGGCTCGGGCTCGGGCTCGGGCTCGGGCTCGGTCTGAGGTCGCCGCTCGAGCGCACGGAGCCCGCAGACCGCCGGGCGCCTGCGCCGTCTGGCCGACCCCCCGCCTCCCCACCTACCATCGCCAGCATGGAGCTCAAAGGATCCTCAGCACTCGTCACCGGAGGTGCGTCCGGCCTCGGCGCCGCGACGGCCAGGGCGCTCGCCGCGC
>DAHWQF010001018.1 GCA_027334785.1 Acidimicrobiaceae bacterium | reverse complement strand
GGGGGTGGTGCTTTTGAAGCACTGGCTCGCCTGGGCGGCACGCTGCCGGATCCCGGCCTTCGTCGAGCTCGGTGAGAAGGTCCGTCGCCACCGTCGGGCCATCGAGGAGTCGCTTCGGTCGAAGACCTCGAACGCGCTCGTGGAATCGACGAACACCAAGATCCGGGTCCTCACCCGTGTCGCCTTCGGGTTCCGTTCCCCCGAGGCACTCATCGCCATGGCGATGCTCTCGGTCGGCGGCGTCTGCCCGATGCTTCCCGGGCGTGGGGTTCGCGCTCGCCCAGCCTGAGCGTTCCCCTCTCGGGCCGCGCATGAAGGAGTAGACCTCCTCGCGTAGGAGAACACGAGACGCTGGTATCGCAACGAAGAGGAGCGCTCGCTGGTGGGCCGTGGCCTCCTGCGCCCCCTGCACCGATATGACACACCAGGGGCGAGCCGACCCGGGGTGCAGTCGCTGGTGCCCACCAGGCGGTCGTGGGTGCCACGCCCGGAGCCGGCGTCAAGCCCACGCTGCGGGACGCCGCCACGGTAGGCGACGGCTTCGCCGCCGGCTCGCTGCGCTCGCCTCGCCCATCGGGCTTCGTGTCCTCACTCTTCGGGGCTTGACCCC
>DAHWQF010001017.1 GCA_027334785.1 Acidimicrobiaceae bacterium | reverse complement strand
ACCCTCCTCCAGGCCCCGCCCTGTCCCGGCACACCAGGCTAAGAACCTGGCCAGCTCCCCGGCATAGACTCGAGTAGTGGACTCCGCCCGGTCACTACCGAAGCGCAGGTCGTACAAGAACTGGTCGGCGACGGCCACCTTTGCGTACTCGTCGTCCACCACGGTCCAGTAGCCACGGCCGCCGGGGAGCTCGACCCGTCGCTCGACCTCTCGGCGGTTCACGCGGTGTCGATCTCGGTCCAGCTGGGCTATTGCATCTTCCGGGACAACTTCCTGGCGGAGCTCGGGATGCCCGCCGAGGAGCTCGACCGTCACGCCGAGGAGGTGCTGCGCCGGGGACAGGTGCTGGTGCTGTTCCCCGAGGGGGCCCGCCAGGTGGGGCCCGAGGTGGCCGAGCTGCTCGAGGAGTTCGCCGAGCAGGTCTATGAGGCCCGAGTGCGCCCGTGAGCACGAGCGAGGAGGCCGCCCGTCGCCGGCAGGTCCTCCCCGTCTACGGGGCCGGGTTCGTTACCGCCTTCGGGGCCCATGCCGTCGCCGCCAACCTCGGCGCCTACGCCCTCGGCCGTCACGACTCGCTCCTCGAGCTCGGGCTCATCCTCGGCGTGTACGAC
>DAHWQF010001016.1 GCA_027334785.1 Acidimicrobiaceae bacterium | reverse complement strand
GTCCGCAGGGGACGCCACGGTGCTCGCGACCGTGGGCCGCTGGGACGGGCTGCCGGGCCGTTCGCCGCTGCGCGGGGTCGCCCTGGTCGACCCGTCGCCGCCGGGAGCTGGCGTCTGGGTGCGCGGGCCGCTCCTCGGCGACGCGGACGTCGCGGCCGCTCTCACCGCCCTCTTGGCCGAGGCGCCGGTCGCAGGGCACGGGGTGAAGGAGCTGCTCCGCTCCCTCCTCCCGCTCGGCGTCGACCTGACCGGCCTCGTGATGGACACCGAGGTGGCGGCGTACCTCCTCGACCCGTCGACCGGGGACTACGGGATCGGCACGGTCGTCCGCGGGGTCGAGCGGGGGGCAGCCACGTCGCCCGGCGCCGCCGGCGAGCTCGCTGCCGACGGCGGCGAGCTCGCTCTCGCCGGCGCGACGTCACTTCTGGCGGGCGAGACGGCCGAGGTGGCAGGCGCGGCGGCAGACGCCCTCGCGGTCGCCGCCACGGTGCCCCGCCTCAGAGCGCGGCTCGACGCGGAGGGGCTGCGCCCGCTCCACGACGACGTCGAGCGGCCGCTCGTGCGCGTCCTGGCGAGGATGGAGGTCGCAGGCATCCGGGTCGACGTGGAGG
>DAHWQF010001015.1 GCA_027334785.1 Acidimicrobiaceae bacterium | reverse complement strand
AAGCTCAGCATCGGGGCGACCAAGAACGCGGTGACCGCCCTGCGGGTGCTGATGCGCTTCTTGTTGGGTGTACGACAGAAATGTTGGGGATGCCGAATTGCCGGTGTGACACCGGGTAGTCTGGAGGAGGTATATCCTCCAGACTAGGAGCCGAGCCAGTGTCGTCTGCACTTCCCCAACACGAGCAGCGCCGAGCTGAGCTGTACGAAGATCTCACCCAGGTGGGCGACTTGCGAAGAGGGACCATAAACGCCACATACCGCCGCTGCGGGAAACCGAACTGCGTGTGCGCCGATCCGGGCCATCCCGGCCACGGCCCCCGCTATCTGTTGAGCCGCACCGTGAGCGGCAAGACCGAGTCGCGCCAGCTCGCACCCGGCCCGGAGCTGGAGAAGGCGACCCGGGAGGTAGCCAACTACAAGCGGTTCCAGTCCACAGTTGCTGAGATCGTGGAGGTGAACGAGGCGATCTGCGACGCCCGTCCAGTCCTGCCGGCAGCCGGCGAGCCTCCCGAAGCGGTGAGGGGAGCCGAAAAAGGGGGCTCTGCGCGGACCTCCAGGCGCAGGTCGCCGCCGAGATAGCCGCCCTCGCCGGAGCTGCCGCTGCGAGCCT
>DAHWQF010001014.1 GCA_027334785.1 Acidimicrobiaceae bacterium | reverse complement strand
AGAGGTCCTGTGCGCCGAGGTCGACGACCGAGCCGAGCGCCGCCACCAGCGCCGGGTCCACGAAGCCCGCTTCCCGCGTCACAAGGCCCTGAGCGACTTCGACTGCTCGTGCTCGCCCGTCAGTGCCGCCACCGTGGCCGCACTCGCCCAAGGGCGCTTCATCGACCAGGGCGAGCCCGTCGTCTTCGTCGGCGACGCCGGTCGTGGTTGACACTGCGTGCCCCTTTCAGCTGGTCGTCTCGAACAGTCCAGGACTTGTCGCGTTCACATCGATACGCAGGCCCGTTCGCCGCCCATGGTTCACGTGCACCGCCCGCAGCTCACCCCGTTGGACCTTGTGCAACACCGTCTGGCGGGCGACGCCGAGGATGTTGGCTGCCCGGTCGAGGGACACCCAGCCGTCGGGCACCTCGGGGACGGCCTACACGGCCGACCTGGAGGCCAGCGGAGGGGTGACCCCGTACACCTGGAAAGCCACAGGACTGCCGTCGGGGCTCAGCCTCGCTGCCGCGACGGGAGTCATCAGCGGGACCCTGACGACTTCGGGGTCCTCGAACGTCACCGTGTCGGTCACCGGCACGACAGGGCAGAAGACCTCGGCAACCCTCGTCCT
>DAHWQF010001013.1 GCA_027334785.1 Acidimicrobiaceae bacterium | reverse complement strand
CAGGCTGGTGCGGGTGGGACGCCGTCGGGTGCGGGGACGAGCCGGCGGGGCGAGCGGTGCTGGCGCCACGCCGCGAGCACCCAGCGATCGGCCGGAACGCCTTCCACCCGGCCCAGGGCGAGGAGGGCTGCGACCGCTGCGACGGGGATCGCGACGGCGCCGTAGGCGGCAGGCGGCACGACGTGTCGGGTGGCGCCATAGCCGGCCCACAGGGCTATGGCGGCGACGACCAGGATGGCGAGCTGGCGGGCGGTGAGCCCGGCCAGCAGTTTGTCGGGTCGCTCGAAGTCGGCGGGGATCCGCACCCGGCCGCGGTCGCGCTCGGGGTTGCGGTCGGCGCCGCTCACAGCCCGACTCCGGCGGCGAGGGCCTTGGCGTTGGCCACGATCTGCGCGGCGTAGGTGCGGAACTCGGGGCGCAGCGCTTCACCGAGCGCGACCGCCAGCCCGCTTACGTCTCCCCAGTCGCCGCCTCGGTGGGCGACGCCATGCCCATCATGATGATCCTGGGCGTCACCGGGAGCGGGAAGTCGGTGGCCGCCCTCCACCTGGCGTACCAGTTCTCGCAAATGCGCAACCATTTGGGCCAGAGGCTCCCCTGCGTTTACGTAGAC
>DAHWQF010001012.1 GCA_027334785.1 Acidimicrobiaceae bacterium | reverse complement strand
GAAAACCGCACGTACGGATTGAAAGGGGGATGGGGAACCGGGCTCGCAAGAGCACCGCGCCCCTGACTACCAATGAGCGACCGAGAAGCGCCCCCACAGAGAGCCGCCATCTACTGCCGGATCAGCGACGACCGTGAAGGTCGAGGTCTCGGTGTCGCCCGCCAGGAGGACGAGTGCCGGGCACTGGCTGAGCGGCTTGGCTGGTCCGTTACCCACGTCTACCGCGACAACGACCTCTCCGCCTACAGGGGACGCCGCAGGCCCGGGTACCAAGCGCTGTTAGAGGCGGTCAAGCAGGGCGTGATGGCGCCAGCGGTTTTCGTACACCGGTTCCGGTCGAATCCGTACAGCGTGCTGGTGTTTTCGTACACCCCCGAGGAGGCCGTGTAGCGCTGGCGCCCGGTAGCTGAGCGGGGCACGGCACCCTGACTCGGAAAGTCCACCAAGACAACCGAGGAGGAGGTGCCGGTGCCCCGGCCCCACACTGCCATGCGCAGGATCAGGAACGTACTTCGGCTCAGCCTCGGCGAAGGCCTTAGCCTCCGCCAGGCGGCCGCTTCGCTCGAGCTCCCGTTCACGACCGTCGCCGACTACGTGAGGAGGGCCAAGGCGG
>DAHWQF010001011.1 GCA_027334785.1 Acidimicrobiaceae bacterium | reverse complement strand
CGTCTCTCGGGGAAGCTCAGCTGGCGGTGCGGTAGCGGCGTGGCTTGTCGGCGACGAGAACCGCCTCGCCGCGCGCGGCCATGGTCGACAGCGAGTTCGACACCGCACCCTGGGAGCGGCCGAGAGCCTTGCCGATCGCGGCGGGCCCGAACGACTCGCCAGACCGGGCGGCGAGGTAGCCGCGCACCAGCGCCCCCAGCTCACCCCGGCCCAGCCGATCCCTCGTGCCGTCCTCCTCCGGGTGCTCGGCCTCGGCCGGGGTGGGCTCGGCCGCAGCGTTCTCGGATGCAGCGTCCTCGGAGGTGGCTTCTTCGGGCGCCACAGGGGCGGCGGGGCTTGCCACGACGCTCCAGTGGTCGGGTGCCCGGACGCCTGCGACCCTCCCGCCCGGGATCCGGTGCACCGCGCCGGCTGACTCCAGGGCTGCGAGGCGCTTGGCGGCGGTGGACTGGCCGACGCCGAGCACGCCGGCGACTGGGTGACGACCGCAGCCATCGCCCTCGAGGAGCCCGGGGCGGTCGAGCGGATCGTGCGAGACGACGGCGTAACGGGCGGCTTCCGACTGGTGCGCGGCGAGCAGAAGATGGTGAAGGTCTGGGCCCGGATCGGGGGCCG
>DAHWQF010001010.1 GCA_027334785.1 Acidimicrobiaceae bacterium | reverse complement strand
ATCCTCGAGGCTTTCTACCGTGACCTCGCCCGTGAGCGCTCCACCCCGGGCCCACTGGCAGTCCACGTCGCCGCGCTGCATGCGGTGGACGAGGCTGTAGCGAGGGACCTCCTCGCCCAGGTGAGCGCCCGTACCGAGCTGGCTACGGCGTTCATCGGCTCTTTTTCCCCGGTCATGGTTGTTCATACCGGTCCCGGTCTGGTCGGGCTCGCGTGGTGGTTGGAGCGCGACCACCCTTGTCCCTAGCGCAGCGTCCAAACGCCGCTGGTGACCCAAGCCCGAAAAAGTCGCCTGTCGTGGAGCCGGCTAGGCGGCGGCCGCGGCTGTTGCGGCTTCCCGTGCTGCCTCGGCGTTGTGCCGGCGCAGCCCACGGCGGAACCACCAGAAGGATACGAGCACGCCGCTGATGGTCAGCGTGCTCGACAGGCCCGTCCTTGCGGCCAGGTAGGTGGCGATCGGGGTGCTCACGAGCAGCGCGATCGTCCCGGCCGCATTTGCCAGGCTGACGAGCGCCCAGAGGAGGCTGATTCGTACGAAGAGCTGGCGTATGCGCGGCCTTTTCACGAACGACGCCGGGAGTGGCACGAAGTCGTGCGCAAGCTTCTCGGCCAGGGG
>DAHWQF010000100.1 GCA_027334785.1 Acidimicrobiaceae bacterium | reverse complement strand
GGAGCGGCGAGTTCTCGAGGGTCCGGGTCGGGATCGGCAAGCCACCGGGGGGAAAGGACGCCGGTATCGACCACGTCCTGTCGGCGCCGACCAGGGCCGAGCGGGCCAAGCTCCGTGCGGCAGTCTCCACCGCAGCCGACGCCGTCGAGCTGCTCCTGGCTGAAGGCATCGCGGCGGCGCAAAACGAGTTCAATTCTCGCCCGGCCGAGGACCCTCCCGCCCCGGGCAGCCCCCGCCCCGGTAGTTCCCGCTCCGCCGGCGTTTAATGGTGGTGCCGTGGCAAACACCGTCGAGCTAAAAGCTCCTAGTTCGCGCCCTTCACACGGGCGGCGCCCCCTCGCGCCTTTGGTGGGGCGGGCCAACCGTGACCCTGCCCTAGGGGCGTGGGTCGCCGGCGCCGAACGTCTCGTGGCCGTCGCCGAGCCGGCCCAACCTTTTGTGGTGGCCGCCCTGGCGGAGGTCTCCGAGAGCCGCCCAGTCGTGGTCGCCATGGCGAGCGCCGCCGCCGCCGAGCGCCTCGCCCGGGAGGCGGGGGTATGGCTCGGCGAGGAAGAGGTCGCCTTTTTCCCCGCCTGGGAGACCCTGCCTTTCGAACGCGTGAGCCCCGCCCCCGAGACGATGGGCCGCCGCCTCGAGCTCATGTGGCGCCTGCGCCGCCTGCGCGACGGGGCGCCCGACGCCCAAGTGCCCGCCGTGGTCGTGTCCTCGGTCAGGGCGCTGCTCCAGCGGCTCGGGCCCCATGTCGAGGACATCGAACCCGTGGTGGTGGCGCGCGGCGGCCAGGTGGACCAGCAGGAGCTGGTGGCCCGGCTGGCCACGCTCGGCTACCGGCGCGAGTACCAGGTCGAGCACCGGGGCGAGATGGCCGTGCGGGGGTCGATCGTGGACGTGTTCCCCTCCACCGCGGCCGCTCCCGTGCGGGTCGACCTGTGGGGGGACGAGGTGGACAGGCTGTCGGAGTTCTCGGTCGCTGACCAGCGCTCGACGAGGGACCTCGATGAAGTCGCCGTGTTCGGGTGCAGGGAGCTGCTCCCGACACCCGAGGTGCGCGAGCGGGCCGCCCGGTTGATGGAGGAGGCGCCCTGGGGGGCGGGCACCTGGGAGCGCCTCGCCGAGGGCCACAGCTTCGACGGTATGGAGTCGTGGCTGCCTTGGCTGACCGCCGACGAGCACCTGCTCGTGGACCTGTTGCCGGGTGGTTCCAGGGTCGTGCTGGTAGAGCCGGCGAGGATGCGCCAGCGGGCCAGCGAAATTGCCGACGAGGAGGCAGATCTGGCGGGCGCCCTGGCGGCGACCTGGGGAGCGCAGGGCGAGTTCCCGCGCCTGCACCTCGACTTCGACCGGCTCCTCGCCCGGAGCGGCGCGTCGGTGTCGATGATGGTGGCGGTCCCCGAGGGGCCGAACGTGCCCGTGGTCGCCACGCGGGCTTGGAGCCCGGTGGTGGGCGGCAACGAACGGGTGCTTGCCGAAATCCGTGAGCTCTCGGCCAAGAAGTCGACCGTCGTCGTGTGCGCCGAGACAGAGGCCTCTGCGTCGAGACTGTCGAGCGCGCTCGCGGGGGAGGGGATCCTGGCCCCGGTCGCGGAACAAGCCGGCGAGGGGAGCTCGGTGGTGGTCGCCCCGCTCGAGCATGGTTTTTCCTTCCCGCAGCTCGGCTTCGGCGTGCTGGCAGAGGGGGACCTCACCGGGCGGAAGCGCCCCCACCGCGCGCCGCGGCCGCGCGCGGCTATCCCCGAGACTTTTTTCACCGACCTGAAAACCGGTGACTACGTGGTCCATTTCCAGCACGGGGTGGCGCGCTTCGGGGGGATGGTGAAGCGCTCGATCGCCGGTGTGGAGCGCGACTACCTGCTCCTAGAGTACCGGGACGGCGACAAGCTCTACGTCCCTTCGGACCAAGTCGACGCCCTCCGGCCTTATACCGGCGGGGAAACGCCTTCGCTTTCGCGCTTGGGCGGGAGCGATTGGGCGAGGGCCAAAGAGCGCGTGCGCAGGGCGGTGCGCGAGATTGCCCAGGAGCTCGTTTCCCTCTACCGTGAGCGGGCCACCTCTCCGGGCCACGCCTTCCCCGTTGACACGCCCTGGCAAGCGGAGATGGAAGAGGCTTTCCCCTATACCGAGACGAGGGACCAGCTCCGGGCCATCCAAGACGTGAAGGCCGACATGGAGGCGCCGGTGCCGATGGACCGGCTCGTGTGCGGCGATGTCGGCTTCGGCAAGACCGAGGTGGCGATCAGGGCCGCGTTCAAGGCCGTCCAAGACGGCAAGCAGGTGGCCGTGCTCGTCCCCACGACCCTGCTCGCGGCCCAGCATTTGCAGACGTTTTCCGAGCGTTTCGCCCCGTACCCGCTCAGGGTCGAGATGCTCTCTCGCTTTTTGACCCCCGCTGAAGCCCGAGCGGTCACCGACGGGCTGGCCGACGGCTCCGTCGACGTCGTCATCGGCACCCACAAGCTGCTCGTGCCCGACATCAAGTTCAAAAACCTAGGCCTTTTGGTGGTGGACGAGGAGCAGCGCTTCGGGGTCAACCACAAGGAGGCAATAAAGAAGCTATCCACCGGCGTCGACGTGCTGACCATGACCGCCTCGCCCATACCCCGGACCCTGGAGATGGCGCTCACCGGCATCCGCGACCTGTCCCTCATCGCCACACCTCCGGCCGAGCGCCGGCCGATCCTCACCTACGTGGGCGAGTTCGACGAGCGGGCGGTGGCCGAGGCGGTGCGCCGGGAACTGTTGCGTGAAGGCCAAGTTTTCTACGTCCACCACCGGGTGCACGACATCGAAGAGGTGGCGGCGCGGGTGAGCGAGCTCGTGCCCGAGGCCCGCGTGGCAATCGCCAACGGCCAGATGGACGAGGGCCTCTTGGAAAAGGTGGTGCTCGACTTCTGGGAGGGCCGCTACGACGTGCTCGTGTGCACCACGATCATCGAGGCTGGCATCGACATGCCGACGGTCAACACGCTCGTGGTGGACCGAGCCGACATGCTCGGCCTCGGGCAGCTCCACCAGCTCAGAGGGCGGGTCGGGCGGGCGGGGCAGCGGGCGTACGCGTACCTCTTCTATCCTCCCGACCGCAAGCTCACCGAGGAGGCCTACGAGCGCCTGCGCACGATCGGCGAGCACACCGAGCTCGGTTCGGGCTTCAAGATCGCCATGCGGGACCTCGAGATCAGGGGTGCCGGCAACCTCCTCGGCGAAGACCAGTCAGGCCACATCGCGGCCGTTGGGTACGACCTCTACGTGCAGATGGTGAGCGAGGCCGTGGCGGAGGCCAAGGGCGAGACGCTCCGCCCGCCCGCCGAGATCAAGATCGACGTGCCGGTAACGGCCAACCTCCCTGAAAGTTACGTGGAACGCGAGGATCTCCGGCTCGAGGCCTACCGCCGGCTCGCCACCCTTACCACCCACGAGGAGGTAGGCGACGTGCGGGCGGAGTGGGAGGACCGCTACGGTCCTTTGCCACCCGAGGCGGAAGCGCTCCTCGGTATCGCGCACCTCCGGGCCGAGGCCGCCCGGCTCGGCCTAAGGGAGATCTCCGTCGTGAGCGGGGGTGCCGGCAGCCGCCAGGGTGGCCTCGTGGCTCGCGTGTCACCGGTGCGGCTGCGGCCGAGCGAACAGGTCAGGCTCGGGCGCATCTGGCCCAAGGCCGTTTACAAGGACGACCAGGCCCAGCTGGTAGGGCCGCTCGCGCTAAACGGCCCGGCGCGTGCTGGCGGCCGCGGCCAAGGGGCAAGGCCCGGCCAAGGGGAAAATGGCGGGCTCAAGGGACCGGCCGGGCCAAGAGGGGTCGCCACTGACCCGGCCCAAGCCCTGGTCGAAGTGCTCCAGGCACTGGTGCCCGCGTAGGCTCTCAGGCGTGAGACGTGACAAGTTGAGCCTCGGCCACACCGGGTTGCTCGCCGGCAAGTCAAAGTCATTGCGCAGCTTGCGCCGGCCCGGCGCCAGACCGCTCGCTGGCGCCGGCATCTCCGCCGTCGTTGCCGGCGCCCTCTTGTCCGGCTGCGGCACGGCTCCTTACGCGGCGACGGTGAATGGGGAGGCGATCTCGGTGCAGGAGCTGGCCGCCCACGCACGGGACTGGGCGTCGAGCCCGGCGTTCGTGAAGTACCAAGATTCCCAGTTCCTCGCCCAAGAGGCTCAGGCCCAGGCGCAGGGCCAGACCAACGTCCCCAACAACACTGTCGAGGGCAACGGGACCGGCCCCAACGTCTACGGGATGTACTGGACGACCCTGCAGTTGTCCAACATGATCACCGCCGTTGCGGTCCGCCAGTACCTGGCGGCGCGGTCCGATCTCCCGTCGACGACCCAGGTGGCGGCGGCGTGGTCAGCCGAGTGGGCCGATAACCCGACGGTCTGGTCCGAGGTTGGCCAGGCCGCCCGGACCGACGGTGCTACCTACGACGCCTATCGCGCCCAACTGCTCCCCCTGAGCGACGCCAAGGCCGACGCTCAGTTTTACGCCGCGCACAGAGCCTACTTTTGGACCTCGGTCTGTCTATTGGAAGACGACGTGGCCGTGTCGGGACGAGGCGGGACCGTCGATATGGCGGCCAGCCGCACCCAGGCCGAGCAGGTCGCCGCTCAGCTGACCGCCAATCCCTCGGCCCCGCCGGGCTCGGTCTCGGGGGGAAGCCGCTACTGCCTCTCGCCGGAACAGCTGTTGGAGAGGCGGGCCGGCTTCGAGGCCAAGATCAATTCGCTCGCCCCCGGCCATGTCGCCTTGATGCGTGAGAACTGGGGTTACCGGGTCGTCCTGCTCACCAGCCGCAGCCAAATCCCCTACAGCCGTGCCATTGCCGGGGACATCGAGGTCGTTACCACTGCCGGCGGAGCGCAAGGTCAGCCGAACAGCGAGCCGCGCGTCATCAGCGTCCTGAAAGCTGCTCGCGTCCGGGTCAACCCGGCGTTCGGCAGCTGGGCCGCCAACCTGCCCTCGCCCTACGCCCCGCAGGTCTTACCCCCTGGCGCCCACGCCTGAGGCTTGCTAGGAGAGCGTGCCTGAGCCCCCCGCCGGCGAGCCACTTCTTGCCGGCGCCCTACCGCTAATCACGGTTGTCGGGCTCGGCCCGGGGCGGCCCGGGCTGGTCACGAGCGAGGCCATGGAAGCTCTGCGGTCGGCCAGGGCGTGCTGGTTACGCACCTCACGGCACCCCTCGGCCAGCCTCGTGCACGGCGCCCGCAGCTTTGACTACCTCTACGACTCGGCCAGCCGCCTGGAGGAGGTCTACGCCGGCATAGTCGAGGCTCTCGTGGGGGTGGCCGCCTCGGAAGGGCACGTCGTGTACGCCGTACCGGGCTCGCCCACCGTGGCGGAGCGAAGCGTCGAGCTCCTGCGGGCCGACCCCCGGGCCCGCACGGAGGTCCTGCCCGGCGTCTCTTTTGTCGACCTCGCCTTCGAACGCCTCGGGGTAGACCCCCTGTCGGCGGGGGTGAGGCTGGTCGACGGGCAGCGCTTCGGGCCGGGGTCCGCCGGGGCGAGCGGCCCGCTCCTCGTGGGCCAATGCGACTCGGCCCAGGTGCTCTCGGAGGTGAAGCTGGCCATAGGGGGCGTCCTCGACATCCTCGGGGAGCTCGGGAGCCCGGTCCGTGTCACCGTGCTGCGCCGGCTCGGCCTCCCCGACGAGTCGGTTTTTTCCGTGCCCTGGGACGAGGTCGACCGAGTCGAGCCGGACCACCTGACGAGCCTGTGGCTGCCCGAGCTCGGGGCACCCTTTGCCAGCGAGTTCGTGCGCCTGGAGGAGCTCGGCCGCACGCTGCGCCGGCGCTGCCCCTGGGACAGCCAGCAGACCCACCAGAGCTTGACCCGTTACCTGCTGGAGGAAGCGTACGAGACGCTCGAGGCCATCGAAGAGCTCGGCCCCGACGGCGCCGGGTACGAACACCTCGAAGAGGAGCTCGGCGACCTGCTGTTCCAGGTGGTCGCCCACTCCGTCCTCGCCGCCGAGGAAGGCCAGTTCGCGCTGGGTGACGTCGCCCGAAGGGTGCACGCCAAGCTCGTGCGGCGGCACCCTCACGTCTTCGGCGACGTGGCGGCAGAGACGGCCGAGGACGTCTCGCGCAATTGGGAAAAGATCAAGCGGGCCGAACGCGACGAGCAAGCTAGCTCCAGGGTGAGCCTCATGGACGGGCTCCCTCGCAACCTGCCGGCGCTGCTTTACGCCTACAAGGTGCAGGGCAGGGCCGCATCGGTGGGCTTTGACTGGGAAAGCGCCGAGGGGGCGCTCGCCAAGGTCGGCGAAGAGCTCTCCGAGCTGGAGGCGGTCCTGGCGGCAGGCGCCGGCCGCCCGGGAGCAGCGGCCGGCGGGGCGGGCGGGCCGGCGGAGCGAGACGAGCTCGGCGATTTGCTGTTCGCGGCGGTCAACGTGGCCCGCAAGCTGAAAATCGACCCGGAGGCGGCGCTGCGGGAGGCGGCGGCGAAGTTCCGCCGCCGGTTCCAGGCGGTCGAGGAGCTCGCTTTCCAAAGCGGTGAAGAGCTCTCAGGGCTCGGGCTCGAGCGCCTCGACCAACTCTGGGAACAGGTCAAGGCGGGCGAGGAGACCTGAGCCGGCGCCCAGATAAGCTAAGCTCACTGTTCACTTGAGTCACAGCCGTCACACGAGCAACAGCGGGGGAACCGCATGCGCCAGGCCCTGAAGGTGGCTTTCGGTGTGCTGGCGCTTTCGGGCGCCATGTACCTCTTCGTCTACCCGCTCCGCACCTACCTCGCCCAGAAGCAGCAGATCGCCCAAGTGCAAAGGACCATCGCCGTGCTCGGGGCCGAGGACGCCAAGCTCTCCTCCGAGAACGTCCAGCTCCATCAAAAGTCATACGTCGACCAACTGGCAAGGAGCGACTACGGCTACGTCTGGCCGGGCCAAAAGGCCTACGAGGTGCTCCCACCGCCGGCGGGGCGGGGAGCGGGCGATGGGGCGACGTCCAGGCGAGCGGCTGCTACAACTTCCACGGCCGCCAAGCCCGGGTCGCCTGCCTCTTGGTACTCGCCCTTAGAATTCTGGGATCGCCTCTGAGAGCGTCGAGACAACAGAACCCTCGGAAGGCACCCGCCAGCAGGTAGCAGCCCTGCTCGGTCGCGAGCCTCGGGGGCCCTACCAGGTCGCCGTGCGCGACCGCGACGGTGTGCCCCTGGTCATCCGCAACGCCCCCGTGCTGGAGGACGGCACGCCCATGCCGACGCGCTACTGGCTGGTCGGTAAGGAGGCGCGCTTGGCAGTGGACCGCCTCGAGGCGGCCGGCGGGGTACGCGCCGCCGAGGCCGCCGTAGACCCTGAGGAGCTGGCACGAGCGCACGCGAACTACGCGGCCGAGCGTGAAGCCGCCATCCCGGCAGGTTGGGGCGGCCCCCGGCCGAGCGGCGGGGTGGGGGGGACGAAGAAGGGCGTCAAGTGCCTCCATGCCCATTACGCCTGGTACCTGGCCGGCGGGGACGACCCGGTGGGCCGCTGGGTCGCCCGGCAGCTTGCGGGGAGCGCCGGCGAGCCGGCTGCCGGCGAGCGTCGCACGACCGGCTCGGCCGTTCGGGGCACCGGGGGCAGTACCCAGGCCGGCGCAGGCAATGTCGCGGCCATCGACTGCGGGAGCCTCTCCACCCGGTTGCTCGTCGCCGGGCCAGGCAAACAGACGCTCGTTCGCCTGATGCGGATAACCGGGCTCAGCCGGGGGGTGGACTCGACCGGGGAGATCTCGCCGATAGCAGCCGAGAGGACCCTTTCTGTGCTGCGAGAGTACCGGGAGGTCATGGACCGCTACGGGGTGCAGCGAGCCGCCATGGTCGGGACCTCGGCGCTACGCGATGCTGCCAACCGGTCCAGTTTTTCCCACGACGCCGAGGCCATCGCCGGCACGTCACTGCGGCTCCTCAGAGGCGAGGAGGAGGCGGCGCTCTCGTTCCTCGGGGCTACGAGCGACCTCCTGCCTGCGAGCGGCCCCTGGCTGGTAACCGACATCGGTGGCGGCTCGACCGAGCTGGCAGCAGGCCCACCCCTCGTGGCAGCGTCCTTGGACCTCGGCTGCGTCAGGGTGAGCGAGCGGTTTTTCGACCACGACCCGCCGGCGCGCAGGGAGCTGGAGGCGGCCCGCTCATGGCTCGGCCGGCAGTTCGAGGAGGCCGAGGCGGCGCTCCCGGGGCTCCGGGGCACCCGCTCGCTCGTGGGCCTGGCCGGCACGGTGGCAGCGCTTGCTTGCTTCGACCAGTCGCTCTCGGACTACTCGCGCCAGGCGGTGCACCACTACCGGCTGAGCCGGGGCGCCGTCGCAGGTGCACTCCGAGAACTGGCCGCCCAGCCGGCTTCACAGCGCGCCGGCCGCCCCGGGATCGAGCCTGCCCGGGCACCCTACATAGTGGGCGGGGCGCTGGTGCTCGACACCTTGATGGCGCACTTTGGTTTCGCGGAGTGCCTGGCGTCGGAGTCGGACATCCTCGACGGCTTGGTCATCGAGCTCCTGGGCGGGCCGGCGGGGCGACCCCAGCCCGGGAGGCGCCCCCCGGTGCGGCACCCAGGCGCCAGGGACCGGCGGGCTCCCTCAGGCCCTGCCGCACGGCACTAGCATTCCCGCGATGAACTGGGGCCACGCAGTGGCTGCGCTCTACCCCGAGCTAAGGGGCCGGCGGGTACTGTTGCGGCCACTCGGGCCGGGCGACTTCGAGGCCTGGCGCCAGGTCCGCCTCCGCAGCCGGGAATGGCTCCTCAAATGGGAACCCCGCCCCGTCCCCGGCCAACCCGACCCGGTCACCGACCGGCGCGCCTTCGTGGCACGCTGTAGCGCCCGCCAGCGCGAGCGCGAGCTCGGCACCGGTTATGGCTTCGGGGTTTTCGTCGAAGGCGAGTTCGCCGGGGAGATCAACATTTCTTCGGTGCAGCGCGGGCCGTTCCAAAACGCCTACGTCGGCTACTGGATGGACCAAGCGAGGGCGGGCCACGGCTACATACCGGAGGCTTTCGTCGTGGTCGCACGGTTCGCCTTCGAAGACCTCATGCTGCACCGGCTCCAGGTGTCGATAATCCCCCGCAACCAGCCCAGCCTGCGCGTGGCCGAAAAGCTCGGGCTCCGCAACGAGGGCACGGCGCTCAGGTACCTCGAGATAAACGGCGTCTGGGAGGACCACGTCCGCTTCGGCATCACCGCCGAAGACTGGGCCGAACGGCGCGAGCAGCTCTTGGGGGGCTGGCTGTTGCCCCCAGTAAGGCCCCAGTAAGTTCCCCAAATAAGTTCCCCAAATAAGTTCCCCAAATAAGTCAGGGCCCTCCATCTCTTCGACCAAGCTGGCTCGTCCTATCGGGGCACCAACCTAGAAGGGCAGGCGGCCCGCCCTCGCCGGCGGGGAGTAACGGTAGATGGCCCTCCCGAGGACGCTGTCGAGCGGGACCGGGCCGAAGTCCCGGCTATCTGTGCTGTGGCCTGGGTTGTCACCAACGAGCCATACGAGGGAGCCTTCCGCGGTCGCCACCCGTTTTACCAACGCTCGTGCCGGCTGGCGGGGGTCGTTGGCCACCACGATGTCACCGGCGCGAAGAGCCGG
>DAHWQF010001009.1 GCA_027334785.1 Acidimicrobiaceae bacterium | reverse complement strand
AGCCGGGGCGAGGTCGTCGGTCTCGTGCCGAGGACGGTGCTGGCCGCCACCGCCGAGGACCGCTGGGCCGAGCTAGGCCTGTCGCCAAGCCTCACGATCGAGGCACGCCTATTAGGGCAAAACCTATTAGGGCAAAACCTATTAGGGCAAAAAGGCGGCCCGATCGGCACCCAGGCTGCCACCCCCCCACGCCCAACCGGCAAACCAGGGGCACCTGCGTAAGGCGGGCGGCGAGGCACGCCTGGACGTGCCTCGCTGGGGGAAGTCCCGCGGCCTGCAGGCCCTGGCTGTAGGCGTTTAGGAAGCCTGGCTCACCCTGTAAGGGGCGCCGTTCCTCCCTCGGCGGAGGCGGCGCCGCTCGCGCTCGGACATGCCGCCCCAAATGCCGAACTTCTCGGAGTTGTCCAAGGCGTACTGCAGGCACTCCTCGCGCACGACGCAGCCACGGCAAACCTCCTTGGCCTCGCGGGTCGAACCGCCCCTCTCCGGGAAGAAGAGATCTGGGTCGACCCCGAGGCAGTTGGCGTACCTTTGCCACGCCGGCGGTCCTGCTTCCCAGCGGGACCCCTGGTAATCGGCCGGTAGGCGCAAAAAGCGCACGATGTCTGTCACCGGCA
>DAHWQF010001008.1 GCA_027334785.1 Acidimicrobiaceae bacterium | reverse complement strand
GGCGACGGCGAGCCCAAGCGCCACCGCCTCAACCGAGGCGGCAACCGCCACATAAACGCCGTCCTCCACCGAATGGCTCTGACCCAGTTGCGCTGCGACCCACAAGCCCAACAGCTCTTCCAGTCCGTGCGTAAAAGCGGCCACACAAAGAAAGAAGCCATGAGGGTACTGAAGCGGCACCTCTCGAACGTCGTCTACCGCCGGATGTTGGCCGACCTAGAGAGGAAAACAGCTGCCGGCTCTACAACATCTAAGAAAGGAGCGCCCAATGCCAGAGCAAGAGCCGCATGACCCATCGAATATCAGTTTCGGGCTTGACATAGGAGCTTCCCCGTGCGCCGCAAGGGACCGCCCCCCGGGGCCAGGGACGCGAAACATTCGGCCAGCCGAAACTCCGCCGCGCCCAAATACGGTCTTGACAAATCGGACGGTTGCTAACATGCGGCGTCTACAGCCGCCGCATGATGCACTTATCTTCGTGATATATCCGTGATATGTTGGCTTTGGTCGGGCACGATCGGCGTGCCGTGATCGGATCGAGTTGGTTCTAAATGGGCTTCAGTTTTCGAGTTGCCCCGGGGCTGAGGGTACGCGTCTCCAGTAGGGGCGTGCGAGCC
>DAHWQF010001007.1 GCA_027334785.1 Acidimicrobiaceae bacterium | reverse complement strand
CAGGCCATAGGAGCGCATCCTTCAAAAGGGCGCCCCGGCACAAGGTTTGTTTCGGTTCCCTATGCCCGCCTACAGCCCCTCTGTGTCGTTCACGGGCACGGGCTTGCGAGCTTCCCACCAGTTGACGTGACGGACCATTGAGCGTTGCCTTCGTTGCGAAGGACCCCCATGTGCCTCAGGGCAGTGCGGTCCCAGGCCATTCGGTAGTCCAGGAGCGAGCGATGAGAGCCGGCGGGCTCGGGAATAGCTCGCTGCGCGGTGGTCAGGTGCAGGTCGTCGGCTAGTTGGGCCAGCGCGGTGACGTTGTCCAAATTGTGCCGACGTCGGCACAATTTGGACAACGCTTGCGCTAAAGAGCCGGCCTGCAGGTGCCACGTAGGCTGCCGGAGCACAGCGCGTGCTGGTGTCGAGCTCGTCCATGATCTTAGCGGTGGCTTTTGGGAAGCCCGAGAAGGCATCGGGAAGGCTTTGGCGGCAACGAGGGCTTCGGTGCGCGGCCGGAGGCGTTGTAGAGGCCTGGATGGCTGATTTTGTCTGTCCTTGAAGGCGTGTTAGCAGAATCAATATAGTTCCCAGTCTTGTCGGCTCAACACCTTTGCTCCTTGGGGAAGACGTCGT
>DAHWQF010001006.1 GCA_027334785.1 Acidimicrobiaceae bacterium | reverse complement strand
GCCCTGGGAAAAGTCTTACCGCCGCCCGACGACCGAAGAGGACAACGCCGTGACGGACCTCATGTGCCGCCTCGTCATGCACGCTGTGCCCAAGCCTGAGGCCGCGCAACCTGGCCCCAAAGATCAGCCTTGCGATGGCAAGGCCGGCCACCCAGCTCGCGACTGCCGTGCCTGTGCGGTGGAGTCGGAGCGACAGATGCTGTTCTCCATCAACGGGCGCTGAGCCCGACGATGCGGGCGAGTTGACCGGTCGGCACAGGCGCCGGCCGGCGCACGTGGCGGCCCCTGATCAGTCATAACAGGTGACACCGCAACCGAGGAGGACAGGGCCTAGTGAGCGCCACAAAGTGGCCCGTAACAATGCCTGCGCAGCGGCCTTGTAGCTGCGACGTCGAGCGCACTCATGGCAGCGTCGACAAGGACGGCGTGCCCGACCAACCCCGTGCCGAGCGCCCTGGCCGGGACAAAAAGGGGACTAGATGACTTCTGCCCCGGAGCCCAGGGTGGTCCGTGTCGGCGTCGCCGCTGTGATCGAGAACGCAGGTCGGTTGCTCGTGCTGCGACGACAAGGTTCACACGGCGCGGGCACTTGGGCCCGACCTGGCGGCCACCAAGAGCTC
>DAHWQF010001005.1 GCA_027334785.1 Acidimicrobiaceae bacterium | reverse complement strand
ACCCGGAGTACCTCGAGGGCTTTCCAGCGCGCGAGTGGCCGGAGCGCGCCGACTGGGTCTTGCGGGGCGGACAGGACCTCGAGTGCCATGGGGTCGGTGACGAGGGCCCGAGTGAGGAAAGGGCTGGCCGCCATGACTGCCACCACATAGGCGCGCAAGACGACGTCGGCGCGCAAGCGCTCCATGGCTCCCGGGGCGCTCTCCGCCAGGCGCGAGAGGCCCAGTTGTACAAGCTCGGGGTCGGCACTGGAAGCGACCTCGGGCCAGCTGGCTCGGGTCTCCGCCGCCACCGCCTACCCTCTTGTTGTATGACGTGGATGCGCGTGGCCTTGTGCCAGATCGCCCCGGTCGTTGGCGACCTCGCGGGCAACGTGCAACGCATCGCGGGTGCTCTTGGCGAGGCGGAGGCTGCCGGGGCCGACCTCGCTGTTTTTCCCGAGCTGGCGGTGACCGGGTACCCGCCGGAGGACCTCCTCCTGAAACCGGGCTTCGTGTCCGACAACGCGGCCGCTCTCAGCCAGGTCGCAAAGGCGACCGAGGGATGCGTGGCGGTCGTCGGGTTCGTGGACGAGAACCTCGACTTGTACAACGCGGCCGCCGTGTGCGCCGGAGGCGAGGTG
>DAHWQF010001004.1 GCA_027334785.1 Acidimicrobiaceae bacterium | reverse complement strand
CAGGTTTAGCGTTCAACCTGAGAGGGGGTTTTTGACAGCCTGGGGCTGAGACAGAACTGCGCCACGACCTCTCGACGGTGCGCGCCGTTGACAGGCAGATGATCCCAGTGGCTCCAACTAGCGCGTGCTCACGTCGGGCTCACCGGCGCCCTGGCCTGCGAAGTGGCGCCCGGGGACGTCGCTCCGTGCCGGCATGCCCGTAAAGCGTAGGAAGGCAGGAGAACCCCAAGGGCTTTTTTCTCACTCCTTGGCCTCTCCGGCAGCGCGCGCCCAGAGACATCGAGCCCAGGCTGCACGCTAAGGCTGGTGGGCTCCAGCCGCCCCGAGTAACTGTGGGTGGCGCCGGCTTAGGTCGGCGCACGACGGGCAGGCACGTTCGGGCAGCAGGCCCCAGCTAATGAGCAAACCAAAAATCCGGCAGCCGACACAGTAGCCGGCGAACGACTCGAGCGATGCCGCGCCAACCAGGGCACCCAGCACGGCCCAGGCAGCCAGGTGCTCGCCGGCGCCGAACCACAGCACCACGGCCGAGGTAGAGAAGGCTACGCCCATGGCCTGGGCGAAGCGCTTGGCGGGCCCGGGAACAGGGCGGGCCGGCCCGAGGCGGGGCGCCACCACCCG
>DAHWQF010001003.1 GCA_027334785.1 Acidimicrobiaceae bacterium | reverse complement strand
GCTCCATCGACGCCCTCGGGGCGATCGGTGCGGCGGCCCGGGCGGCCTCGGTCGTGATCGTCGACCGCCCACCGTGGTCCTGGGCCTCCCGGCTGAGCGGTGGCGCCCTGCTCTCCAACACGAGCTCACCTTGGCCGACTCCTGACTGACTGCCATCTTTGGCCGACACGCTGTTGTCGAGCCGAGGAGGGTGCCGTGGAGGACCGAGCACAGGCCGTGGGGCTGTTCCGTTACAGCCTCGTCCGGGAAGCGGCGGACCCCGCCGTGTCGTCGCGCCAGCGGGGGAAGTGGGTGCGACGTCTCGCTGCAGAGACGCACCTCGGGCCCGGCGGCGACCGGGTGCAGGTCAGCCGCAACACCCTCGACCGCTGGATCCGGACGTATCGGGCGGGCGGCTTCGAAGCCCTCGTGCCGGCGCCACGCCACGTGGAGGCCCGCACCCCCGCCGCGGCGTTGGAGCTCGCCGAGGCACTAAGGATCGAGGAGCCTGGCCGCACCGCCGCCCAGATCGCCCGGGTCATCGCCGAGTCGCGGGGCTGGTCGCCCTCGGCGCGCACTCTCCAGCGCCATCTGGCGAGAGCGGGCCTTTCCTGGCGAGGGGCCGAGGCCCCCAAGGCCTTC
>DAHWQF010001002.1 GCA_027334785.1 Acidimicrobiaceae bacterium | reverse complement strand
GTCGCGCGACGATGGCGCGACGACCTCTTCGGCCCCGGCCGGGCAAGTGCCCCCGTCGCGCGACGATGGCGCGACGACCTCTTCGGCCCCGGCCGGGCAAGTGCCCCCGTCGCGCGACGATGGCGCGACGATAACCTGCCCGGTCTGCCAGCAGGTCTTCGCCCGCAAAGGCAAGCGCCGGTGGTGCTCGGACGCCTGCAGGGCAGCTGCTTGGCGCCGCCGCCGCCAGGCGGTCCCCCCGCGTCTCGTGTTGCCCCCGGCCCGTCCTCGCCGGCCTGTCACCGTCTATGAGTGCGACCGCTGTGGTGCCAGGGCCGTAGGCCTGCAACGCTGCGAGGAGTGCGCGACTTTCATGCGGAAGCTGGGCCTGGGCGGCCCATGCCCGCACTGCCTGTTGACGAGCCCGTCGCGGTCACCGAACTTCTCGACCAGGAGGTGGTGCTAAGGGACTGAGCTATCGTCGTGAAAAAGACCACCGAGGGCTCAGGCTGCTTGTACATTTTCGGTGATCGCGGATGTTCATTTTCCGTAATCCTTAACACGTGGGTTGCGCTTGGCCACGACCGCATAGTCAGCACCGGCTTTGAGCGCGGCCCGGGCGACGCCTGCGTCGAAGAACCC
>DAHWQF010001001.1 GCA_027334785.1 Acidimicrobiaceae bacterium | reverse complement strand
CACACCAAGGCACCGCCGGCATTCTCCATGCCCATCAGGCTACGCCGCCCCCAGCCTCAGTAGCCTATTCGCCATGGTCCTTGCGCCAGCGATGATCGCTGCCGGCGGGAGCAGCAACCTGAGCGTCCTGGAGCAGCCTTGGCTGACGGCTGCGGCGCTCATCTGCGCTGTTGCGGCGTTCGTCTGGGCACGTGCCGCCGCCCGGCTCGCGCGCGCCGCCCGCCGGATCGAAGAGGAGACGCGCGGCTCGAACACTTCTGAAGCCGCACGCCTGGCGCGCATTGCCTTCAACAAGGACCTTCACGCCGCCGTCCTTTACTCGATCGTCGCAGCGGGGCTCTTCCTTGCGGGGTTTTCGAAGTCCCCCTGGTTCGAGGTCCTCCTGCTCGGCGTCACCGTCCCCGCCGTCACGTCGGTGCGCTACGGGCCACGCGTCCTCGCTGAGGCGAGGCTGTCCGAACAGCGCTCCCGGCTCGAGCGCCGCGCCGAGGAGATCCTGGCGCAAGAGGAGCTGGCCCCACGGCGCTGGGCCGCCCGCCTGGCTCCCGAGGACCTGCCGGCCTACGACGGCTTCGACATCGGTTGGGCGTACGAGCCCGGTACCGGGGTCATGGCCGGCGAC
>DAHWQF010001000.1 GCA_027334785.1 Acidimicrobiaceae bacterium | reverse complement strand
GCCCTTGTGGTGGCCTTGGTCGCTTGTGCGGGGGTGGGCGCGCCCCTTGCCCTTGCCGCCTCGCGCGCACCGGCGCGCGCCATGTCAGCCCTCGGGTAGCCTCGCCGGCCCGGGCCCGCCGGCCCGCAGCACTCGCCGGCCCGGGCCCGCCGGCCGGAGCGCGTGCCAGCGGTTTTGCGGCCTAGCGCGCGGCGCGCTGGCGGCTGTAGATGAGCTCCCAGCCGGCGGCCTCACGCTCCGTGCAGGCCTGCTCGAAGGCGGCCTCAGCGGCGCTCTCCTCGGCGGGCACTGCCGGCGGCTCCAACGCCTCGGCGGCCCTCATGTCGCCGTCTTTCTCCACGGCGAGCTGCGAAGAGATGTGGGCTACCGCGTCTGCAAGGCTGAGCAGGAAGTGCGCGGTCGTCGTCTCGGCCTCCCCTGAGGTCGGCCTCCTTTGCAACGCCCAGCGCTGCCGGCCGTCCCCCACCTCTATGAACGGCTGCCAACCGCCGGGAACGGGCACCACGAAGGCATCCGAGACCCCGAGCGCCGCGAGGCTGCGCCAGGCGTCGACCGGGACAAGGCCCTGCCCCGTGCGCTGAGACCTATAAATGGCGATGTTGTCTGCATCAAGAGCGAACCG